>NZ_JBWWVR010000010.1:0-222001 GCF_056675575.1 Xanthomonas sp. NCPPB 3959 | reverse complement strand
TCTGGAGGCTTTCGAACCCGTTCGTTGTTGCGGTGCTTCGAGAAGCGCCGCCGTCCTGAGCGAGGTCGCGCAGTTTATCGAGACTGGGCAGAAGTGCAAGCACTTTTTGACACTGACATGACACGGCCGTCATTGCGCCAATGCGCGAGGCCTGATTCGACGACCACTCACCCTGAAGCGGCGCTGCCCACTCCATGTAGAACAAAGGGCTAGCTATAGGAAAGTGCTTGGGTATCGATCATCGGCATGCTCGGTAAGAATGCATGCACTAGATAGAGAGCTCTCGATGCTTACCTCCCGCAGCCTGCTCCGCGATCTGTCCCTGCCTGCGATTGCTGCAGGCTTTGTCACGGTGCTGGTGGGTTTTGCCAGCTCGGCGGTGATCGTGTTCGAGGCGGCACGCCATCTGGGGGCGGATCAGGCGCAGATCGCCTCGTGGATGTGGGCGCTCGGGATCGGCATGGGGGTGACCTGCATTGGATTGTCGCTGCGCTATCGCGTGCCAGTGGTGACGGCATGGTCCACGCCGGGTGCGGCGATGCTGATCGGCAGTGCGGCCGGTGTGCCGTTGCCTGAGGCGGTCGGTGCGTTTGTGGTGGCTGCAGTGCTTGGAATGGTGGCTGGTTTCTCGGGGTTGTTCGAGCGGGCGATCCGGCGCATTCCGATCTCGCTGGCCTCGGGCATGTTGGCCGGGGTGTTGTTGCGCTTTGGGCTGGATCTGTTCGTGGCGATGCAGAGTCAGGTGCTGCTGGCGCTGGCGATGCTGGCGACCTATCTGGTCGGGCGGCGCTGGTTTGCGCGTTATGCGGTGATTGCGACGTTGCTGGTCGGCATCGCGATTGCGGCCAGTGGCGGGCTATTGCACTGGACGGCGGTGCAGATGAAGTTGGCGCATCCGGTGCTGGTAATGCCGTCACTTTCGTGGGCGGCGCTGTTCGGGCTGGCGATTCCCTTGTTCGTGGTCACCATGGCCTCGCAGAACGTGCCGGGTGTGGCGGTGATCCGGGCCTCCGGCTATGCGGTGCCGATCTCGCCGACGATCGGCTGGATCGGTGCGGTCAATACGCTGCTGGCGCCATTCGGCGGCTTTGCCTTGAACCTGGCGGCGATCACCGCTGCGATCTGCATGGGACGCGAGGCGCATGAGGATCCGGCGCGGCGTTATGTGGCTGCGGTCAGTGCGGGCGTGTTCTATGTGGTGATCGGTTTGTTCGGCGCGACCGTGGCGGCGGTGTTTGCCGCCTTTCCGCGCGAGCTGGTGATGGCGATCGCCGGGATCGCGTTGTTGGGCACGATCGGCAACAGCCTGGCGGCGGCCTTGCGCGAAGACAGCGAGCGCGAGGCGGCGCTGATCACCTTTCTGGTCACGGCGTCCGGGCTGACGCTGGGCGGGATCGGTGCCTCGTTCTGGGGCCTGGTGGCCGGAACGATCACATTGTTGGTGTTGCGGCCGCGGGCCTAGCCGCGGCACACCATCCAGTGGATGGGCGTCTTATCGGATCGACTCACTGAGAAACCTTGCCCGACTGCGCCAAGCGATGCAGGCAACTGGACCGCAGCCAGCATGTTGCGAGCTTGCACTCGGCGCGGCACCGGCTCGCTTATTCGGGATCGCGTAGCTGCAGCAGCCAGTGCGCAGTGACGCCGCTGGGGCTGGGCAGCGGTTCGAGGTGGAATTGGCGGTAGACCGGTGAGCCACCGGGCGCGCGCAGCGGCAAGGTGACGTAGGCGGCGCGGCCTTGCCGCAGCGCCTCTTCGAGCAGTTCCACCTTGGACCGGGCGGCATCGCTGGCCAGCAGGGTCAGGATGTCGCAACCGATCAGGTCGGCCACTTCGGTCTGGATGAGCTCTGCGAACGCCGGGTTGACGAACATCAGCCGGTGCGCGGCCGTGGCTGCGCCACGTTCGATGATGGCCACGCCGTCGCGCAGACGCGACAGCGAGGCTTCGAGCAGGGTGAAATCCTGCTGGAAGCGTTTGCGTTCCATCAGTTCGATCAACACACGCAGGCTGCGGGCCGACTCCAGGTGCAGCGGCGACCAGCGACGCGCGCGGCCACGCACGGTTTCCTGCCAGAGATCGAAGCTCTTGCGTGGCGACAGCCGTGAGTTGGGGATGTCCGCCAGCTTCGCCAGCTGCGGATTGCCGGCCCAGTTGACCGTCTGCACCTGTTCGCGGCGGGTCCACAGCAAGGCGCTGCGCGACTGCGGCATCAGCGGCACGAAAATGAAACCGGCGGCCAGCGGTGCCAGATCGGCCAGCTCGGGAAACACCTCGCCGATCGCCTCCACATGCAGGGCACCGACGGCATCCTCGCGCAGGGCGGCGTGGTGTGCGGATTCGATATGGTCGCGGATGCGCCGCAGCGCGGCGGCATCGGGCGTGGTGCCATGGCGGCTGATCTCCTTGCCATGGAAGATCGCCACGCCGTCGGCATCCACCACGTCCATCAGGTCAGGCGCCATATCGGCGAGCATCTCCACCGTCATCTGAGCAGCGTCGTTAAAGTCGGTGATCAGCTTTTCGCGCACGGTAAGCAACACCGATTCCATGCGCGCACGCTCGACCGCCTGCAAGGCGCCGATGCGACCAGCCAGCGCGCGCGTGACCGCATCGGTGGCATCGCGCATGGCGTGGCTGGTGAAGTGCGGGCTGTAGTGGTGGCAGGCGATCAGCCCCCACAGCACGTCGTTGACCACGAGCGAGGAGACCAGGGTGGCACTCACGCCCATGTTGGCCAGATATTCCAGATGCACCGGCGAGACGCTCCGCAGGCTGACATCGCTCAGATCCACCGGCGTGCCCAGGCGCGGATGCAAGGTGGGCTCGATTGCGGCGGACTGGTAGCCGACATCGGCGATCTGGCGGACGCGGTTGCGCAGGTACAGCGCGCGCGCCTGCGCCGGGATGTCGGTGGACGGGTAACGCTGGCCGAGATAGGCCACCAATTCGGGGTTACGCGCCTCGGCAATGACTTCGCCATTCCACTCTTCGTCGAAGCGATAAATCATGACCCGATCGAAGCCGATCATGTTGCGCAGGCCCTTGACCGCACGCACCGCCGCTTCGTCGATGCCGGGATCACGCTCGATGCTGCGCAACAGCGGCAGCGCCTCGCGCAGGGTGACGTCCATCAGGCGGGCGTCGCGCGGTTCGATTTCGACCAGCCATTGCTCCGGATACAGATGCCAGGCGGCCACCCATGGGTGATCGGTGGGCGCGGCGCGCGTGGGGAAACGCACCTCGGCATGTAATAGGTGTTGCGCCTGGTCGTCGACCACGAACGGCTGCTCGCCGGGCAGTTCAAGCACTTGCGTGTAAGGCATGCCCAACAGTTCGGCCAGCGGCACGCCGAGCAACTCGGCGGCGGTGGTGCTAGCCTGCACGATGCGTCCATCGGCCGGCTCGATCACCAGCAGCACGCCGTAGGGCTGGATCAGGCCGGGAATGTGGATCGGCTCGCGAGCGCAGACATCCATATTCAGGGGTTCGGTTGGCTGGTTCACGGGCGCGGCTCCGCTGCGAGGCAGGTGTGGAAGTGGGCAAACATGGCCTGCGCACCGTCGATGGCGGCGGCGCGTGCGCAAGGCGTGTCGAGACGTTGGTTGAGCACGGTCTGGAAATGGCGCCAGCCGGCCGGATCGTCGTCGGCCAGTTCGAAGTAGCGCAGGGCATCGGCGAGACCGGGCTGCTGTTTGCGCAGGCTGCGCGCGATCATCCGGCCGCCCAGTTGCGAGCCTTCGATGACGTAGAGCATGCCCCAGCGCGCGGCATCGTTGCCGGCGGCGGGCGCTGCGATGGCAGTGCCTGGTTGCTGGCCGAGCGCGCGCAGGTCTTCGCGCAAGGCCGGCACGCGGCGGCGATACTGCCAGCCGGTTCCAGCCAGGGTACTGAGCCAATTGTACAGTTGCGCTTCGAAGCCGGCCAGCAGTGCATGGTGCCGGCGCAGGATCAGCGCATAGGCGTCGCGATCGACGCGTCCCTGCCCCAATGCCTGCATCAGCGGGATCGCTTCGACCAGGCAATGGACGCCCTGGGTGGCATCGCGCAGCACGAACGCGGCCGAGGGCGGAACTGCCAAGGCGTCGGAAGACATAGGGACTCGAGGCGGTGCCGCGGCACGAAGGACACCAGCCTAGCAGCGCCTGCGCAAATCAGATAAAGCGGGCGCGAGTGCAACGTGAATAGGTTGGCATTATCGCGGCGTTGCGTGCGCGATGCCGGGCCCACGCCCTGCCCGCTTCCAGGCCATGACCCAGCCTGCGGCAAGCAGGAGACCGGCCAGCAACCAGGGCGCGCCGGGCAGATGCAACGGGGCGCCGCTGCCGATAAACCAGGCAAACACGTTGGCGAACAACAACGGACCGGCGATGCCGGCCAGACTGATCAGGCTGGTCAACGCGCCCTGCACGCGGCCTTGCGCATCGGCGCCGACCTCGCGGGTGATCAAGGCCTGCGCGGACGGTGCGGCGATCGCCCAGAACGCGCTGATCGGCACGCCGATCAGGAACGCGGTGCCGCTGTCGGCCAGCCCATAGATGACGAAACCGATGACCCCACAGCCCAGGCCCAGCAACAGCGCGCGACGTTCGCCCAGCCAGCGCACCAGCCGGCCGACCAGCAACGCGTTGACGATGATGCTGCACACACCGACGCCGGCCAGCACCCAGCTCACTTCGCGCGGGCCCCAGTGATACTGGTAGCTGGCGAACAGCACGAAGATGCTGGGGTAGACGTAGTGCGCCAGGTTGGCCAGGAACACCACCGAGGCCAGGCCGAAGACCTGCGGGTAGCGACGCAGCAGCTTGAGCGCGCCAAGCGGGTTGGCATGCGACCAATCCAGCCGCGCGGTGCGGCGTTCGGCGGGCAGCGATTCGGGCAGCACGAACCAGCCGTACAACACGTTCAACAGCGCCAGCCCTGCGGCAAACCAGAACGGCCAGCGCAGGCCGATGCTGCCCAGCCAGCCGCCGATCAGCGGACCGGCGACAAAGCCAATGCCGAACGCGGCGCCGAGCATGCCGAACGCGCTGGCGCGTTTGTCGGCAGGGGTGACATCGGCGATATAGGCGTTGGCAGTGGAAAAGCTGGCCGAGCATACGCCGGAGATCACCCGCGCCAGCAGCAGCATCGGCAGGGAATGCGCGACCGCCATCAGGATGAAGTCCAGGCCCAGCCCCAGGCACGAGAGCAGGATCACCGGGCGGCGGCCGTAGCGGTCGGACAAGGCGCCCTGCAGCGGCGAGCAGACGAACTGGATGGCGGCAAACAGGAATCCGAACCAGCCGATCCAGCCGGCCGCCACGGCGTAGTCGCCACCGGTGAATTGGCGCACCAGATCCGGCAGCACCGGAATGATCACGCCGAAAGACAGCACGTCGATCAGCACGGTGATGAAGATGAAGATCAGCGCGGCGCGGCGCCGGCCCGGTGCAGGAGCGGATGCGGAATCGGGAGAGATGGACATCGCGCGGCACGCAGGGGCGAAGCGGCGAGTGTAGCGGTGGAGATGGGCTTACGTACCCTCATCCGCCCTTCGGGCACCTTCTCCCGAGGGGAGAAGGGAAGCGCTTGGCCTGTGCGTCAGAAGAGCCTGGTCTCTGTGTCCAGCGCAAGATCATTGGGATGTCATTTAAGCCCCTCTCCCGCCGGGAGAGGGGTTGGGGTGAGGGTATGGGGCGAAGCCACACGTGCACTCAAACTCCACCAGGCTTCGCGCGTACCCTCATCCGCCCCTTCGGGGCACCTTCTCCCGGTGGGAGAAGGGAGTCATCGCTGCCTCTTTATTTTCTTCGAAAGCAGCGCGGGTTCTGCGCGTGCCTTGGGCGATTCTTGCGGTTACTGGACGCTGATGGTCTGGGTCAGCGTGTGGCTGGCGCCGGGGGCGAGTTCGATCACGTCCGGGCCGGCATTGGCCGCTTCCAGGCAGACGTAGTCGCGCCAGCCGGCGCCCACGTCGGCCATCTTGGCGGCGGCCTCTTCGCCCGGGTTCCAGGCCACCAGCGAACGGCTGCCCTGGGTGGCGATGACGATGCGGCGGCCGAGCACCGGGTCGGTCAGGGTGTAGCGGCCACCGGCGTTGGTGTAGATGCGGTCGCTGCGGCCGGGATCGCGCGGATCGCGCAGGCTCCAGTCGCCTTGCTGACGGTGGGCGGTGGCATAGTTTTCGTACTTGTCGAGGTAGTCCAGCCCGTCCAGGCCTTGCACGCTGACCTTGAGCGCGTCGCCGACACGGAAATAGTTGTGCAATGCCTGGGTGAAACGCACCGGGGCCTGGCTGGTGTTCTCGGTGATCAGGCTTTGTTCGAGCGTGCGGCCGATACGCAGGGTCATGCGCAGACGCAGCGCCAGGTCGTCGAAGCTGGGCGGAGTCAGCGTGAGCACCAGGGTGCCGTCGTCTTCGCGGCGGCTGTCGGTCAGCTGCCACGGCACGGTGCGCACGAAGCCGTGCGCGGGCACATCGCCGGTCTGATCCTGGCGGCCGAAGTACGGCCAGCACACCGGCGCGCCGCCGCGGATCGGGGTGGGCGGCTGCTTGGCGGTGGGCGACAGCCACATCACGTCCTGCCCGCCCTTGGGCACGAACGACAGCAGCTGGCCGCCGAACAGGCTGATGGCCGCGCTGGAGAACGGGGTGTCGATCAACAGCGAGGGGAAACCGTGGAAATCGCCTGTGCGCAGGCCGGTGAGGTCGGACATGGGGGGTGCCTTCTGGACGATGGGGGATTGGACGAATGCGGGATAGGCGGCCGGCAGCTTGAACGCGGTGGCGCGGATGGCGGCGGCGCCAGTGACCGGCGGGGCGGCACGCAGGGCGGTGAGGATGCGCTGGCCGGGGCGGCCGTCGGCCGGTTGCAGGCCCAGGCGGGTCTGCTCGACCTGGATGGCGCGGCGGGTGGCGCTGCCGACCATGCCGTCGGCCTCGCCGATCAGGTGGCCGCGAGCCAGCAGCAATTGCTGCAGTTCGCGCCGTTCGGGGCGGCCCAGGCCGGGATCGTCGGTGGGCCAGGCCGCGACCAGGCCGGGGCCGCCGCGCAGGCGGTCGGCGAGCAACGCGATCGACAGCGCGTAGCTTTCGGCCGCGTTGTAGGCGTAGATCGCGTCGTAGTTGCGGAAGACCAGAAACGCCGGCCCGGTCGGGCCAGCCGGTAGCAGCAGCGCCGCCGGGGTATCGGCGGGCACACCGGTCGGCGCCAACGCCTTGCCATCGGTGCCGAGCAAGCCGGCGGTCTGCCAGGCCTGCAGCGGTTGGCGACGGGTGCGGCCGGCCTTGCTCGCATCGAAGCCGGCAGGCAGGCGCACTTCCATCCCCCAGGGGCGGGCGCGCTCCCAGCCGGCCTTGACCAGATAGTTGGCGGTGGAGGCCAGCGCGTCGGAAATGCTGGCGACCAGATCGCGGCGGCCGTCGCCGTCGCCATCCACCGCGATGCGGGCGTAGGTCGAGGGCATGAACTGGGTCTGCCCGAAGGCACCGGCCCAGGAGCCGGTCAACCCGTCCGGAGATAAGTCGCCTTGCTGCAGCAGGCTGAGCAAGGCGAGGAATTCGCCGCGAAAGAACGGCTGGCGGCGGCCCGCGCACGACAGCGTGGCTAATGAGACCAGCAACGGGCGCTTGCCGGTGACGCGGCCGTAGTCGCTCTCCACGCCCCACACCGCCACGATGGTGGCAGGATCCACGCCGGTCTGTTCGGACAGGCGGGTCAGCAACTCGCGGTGGGTGACCAACATGGCCTGCCCGTCGGTGACACGCTGGCTGTCGACCAGGCTGGCGAGGTAATCCCAGATCGGAGTGGTGAATTCGGGTTGGGCATCGAGCAGCGGCAAGACGCTGGGATCGGGCGCCAGGCCGGCGGTGAAACGCTGGAAGTTGGCGGCCTCCACGCCCCTGGCGGCGGCCTGGGTCTGCAGGCCCGCCAGGCAGCGGTCGAAGGCCGGATCGGCACAGGCGACTAATGGCAGCAGTGCCAGCAGCGTGGGCAGGACGCACCGGATCGGCATCATGGCGTGGTGGCCGGCGTAGAGACGGACGTCATGCGGTGGAGCGCTCCTGCGGCAAGTCGAGCCGCCGAGGATAGCCAACCTGGCTGGTTGCAGGCGTGCAGGTCGTGATGTTGCGACGGCATCGTGCGCTGCGCTGGTCGGTGGCGACACGCAGGGGTGACTGTGCGGTGCGCGCGCTTTTCAGAGGGGTGAGTGCGGCACAGAGGCCATGTGGCGCAAGTCAGAGGGTGATGTTGCGCGCCGATGGAGTGGCATTGGTCCGGCCCGCCTGGCGAAGACGCCGCAGCAACCCAGCGGCGTCGATCGCCGCGCCTAGCTGCCGTCGCCGGTGATGCCGGTCAGCAGCGACAGCGCCGGGCTAGAGGGGCTGGTGTCGGACATACGTCGGGCGCGCGCCCTCCGCGGGGCGTCGTGGCGGGGGCCGAACCAGATCAGTGCCGTGGCCAGGCACGCCGGCAGCACGATCGCGAACACCACGATGGCCACAAGCACCCACTGCCAGAGATTGAAGGTTGCCATCATCGTGTCCGCCCCGCGGCGAGCTCCGCCGAGGCGGCAAGCTTCCGGGATCGGCTGCGAACGTGGCGTCGAGAAAGCACGGCCGTGCCTGCCGTTCGTCGGAACGAACGGGGTGCCGGCTATAGCGTTAGATCACGCGGGCGATGGGAGACAACCCGCGTGATTGCAGCAGCAACGCGGCGCATTGATCGCCCCGCACGCTCGCCGCTCCAGCCAGGCTCCGGCAACGCGCGTTGCCACGGGTCCGTCTGACGCCCGGCGGCTTCAGGCAAACCGCTCCAGCAGGAAATCGACGAAGCTGCGTACCGTGACCGAGCGCCAGCGGGTTTGGGGATAGAGCACGCTTAGTGGACGGTGCAGCTCCCGGTCCTGAAACAGCCGCACCAGCCGGCCCGCTTCCACGTCGGCACGCAACAGGAACGCCGGCTGCAGCACGATGCCCAGGCCCTGCAAGGCCGCCAGATGCAAGGCCGGGCCACTGGTGAGATGCAACTGCGCGCGCGACAGCGGGCCGATTCGCTCGCCGGTGTAGTCCTGCCACTGGCCAAGCGCCTTGGCATCCATCCCCAGGCATTGGTGCCCGGCCAGCTCGGCAAGCCGTTGCGGGGTACCGTTGCGGTGCAGATAGGCCGGCGTCGCGCAGCACCACAGGCGATAAGGCTGCAGCGCGCGCGCCACCAGCGAGGACTCGCCCAGCGCCCCGATGCGGACGGCTACATCAATGCCCTCGTCGACCAGATCCTGCACCCGATCGCTGAGCTGCAGATCCAGGCTCACCTGGGGATGGCGCTGCAGATACTCGCCAAGCACCGGCGTGAGCCCATAGGTTCCGAACGACACCGGTGCGGCGACCCGCAGCGGCCCGGCCGGTTCCAGGCGCTGACCGTCGGCCTGCACCTGTGTATCGGCGACCAGCTCAAGAATCTCCCGGCAACGCCCGTAGTAGGCCTCGCCAAAAGCGGTCAATCGCTGCCGTCGCGTGGTCCGCACCAGCAACTGCAGACCGAGACGTTGCTCCAGGGCGCGCAGGTGGTTGCCAGCCATGGTTGGGGAAATGCCATGCGCTTGCGCCGCCGCGGCGAGGCTGCCGCCGTCCACCACGCGGACGAACACCTGCATGCTGTCCAGCAGATCCATTCAACACTCCTGGTTGCCAACCAATGCAGGATAACGGCGTTTATCGCGGCTCGATAACGGATCAGGCTGGGGCCCTCACTCAGACGGACGTTGTCGATGGATCTGCAATTGCGTGAACACAAGGCACTGGTGACCGGCGCCAGCACCGGCATCGGCGCAGGCATCGCCCGCGTGCTGGCGGCCGAGGGAGTACAGCTGGCAATCACTGCGCGCCGCGCCGACAGGCTGGAACAGCTGGCCAGCGACATCGCGGCACAGGGTCACCCGCGCCCGCTGGTGATCCCCGGCGACATCACCAGCGCGACCGAGATCACGCGCATCGCCCGGGATGCCAGCCAGGCGCTGGGCCGGATCGAGATCCTGGTCAATACCGCCGGTGGCGCACGCCCTTTTACGGTGGAGGCCAGCGATGCGGACTGGGACGAAGCCTTCGCGCTCAACTTCGGCAGTGCCCGGCGCATGACCCAGGCCCTGCTGCCCGGCATGCGCCACCGGCGCTGGGGCAGGATCATCAACTTCAGCGGCAGCATGGAGCCACGCGAGGTCAACGGCGCCGGCGCGGCGAAGGCAGCGCTGCAGTTCTGGGCCAAGGGAATGGCCTCGCAGCTGGCGGCCGAGGGCATCACGGTCAATACCATCGCACCGGGACGCATCAACTCCGAACAGGTGCTGGACAAGCTCCATCCCACGCCGGAAGCGCGCCAGGCCTTCATCACGCGCCATGTGCCGATCGGCTACTTCGGCGAACCCGACGACATCGCTCATCTGGTCGCCTACCTGGCCTCACCACTTGCACGCTATCTGACCGGTGAGGTGATCGCCGTGGACGGCGGCCTGCACGCCTTCGCCCACTAGCACGACCGGCTACCGGCGTTACCCAGGACCGGTGAGGCCAGGCAGGCCGATATCGGCCGTAGCGTCCAAGGCCGCTGGCGCAGCGGCGTGGTGCCGGCACGCCGCTGCCGACGAGCGTTAGACCCTGCCACGTCCCGGTGGTGTCCCGGCAGCGACAGTGCCGGGCCGTGCTCAGCGCGCGTCGAGGTAATACCAGCGGCCGTCTTCGCGCACGAAGCGGCTGTGTTCGGTCATGCGCACCGCGCTGCCGCCGCCGATGCGGTAGCGGGCCAGAAACTCCACTTCGTCGGTGTCGGTGCCGGTCTCGATGGCGCGTTGCACGGTCAGGCCGAGCCAGGTGGTGCGGCCGCCTTCGTCCAGCGACAGCTCGGGTGGGCGCGTGGACGGATGCCAGCTGGCGAGCAGGTATGCCACATCACGGCGGACGTAGGCGCTGTAGCGCGCACGCATGAGGGTTTCGGCGTCGGGTGCGGTGGCGCCGGCGTGGTATTGCCCGCAGCACTGCGCGTAGGTGGCGGCGCGGCCACAGGGACAGGGATCGGTGGGTGTGGAGGTCGGCATCGGGCGATTGTGCGGGATGGGATTGGGGATTGGGGATTGGGGATTGGGGAGCGGTAAGCGGTAAGCGGTAAGCGGTAAGCGGGTTTCTACGCGTTTATGCTGTTGCCCCGTTATGCGGAGCGCCGTCTTGCTGGAACTGATTCCCACCGAATTGCCTTGGCTGCTGTGCATTGCCTTCGTTGCCGGATTGGTGGATGCGGCGGTTGGTGGGGGTGGGTTGATCCAGTTGCCGGGGTTGTTTGCCACGCTGCCGCAGCAGGCGCCGTCGCTGATTTTGGGCACCAACAAGTTCAGCGCGATGTTCGGCACCGGGGCGTCGGCGTGGCGGTATGCGCGCAATGTGCGCTTTCCGTGGCGGCCGGTGCTGTATGCCACTGCGGCGGCGTTTACGTTTTCGTTTCTGGGCGCGACGGCGGTCAGCCTGCTGCCCAAGCAGGCGGTGCGGCCGCTGATTCTGGTGCTGCTGGTCGCGATGTTGATCTACACGCTGATCAAGAAGGATTTCGGTGCGCTGCATCGTCCGCGCGAGATCGGTCGACGCGAGTTGATCACTGCCTTGGCAATGGGCGCGGCAATCGGCTTCTACGATGGGTTCTTCGGCCCGGGCACTGGGAGCTTTTTGATCTTCCTGTTCATCCGCTTTTTCGGGCTGGATTTTCTGCGCGCTTCGGCCGCAGCCAAGGTGGTGAACCTGGCCACCAACCTGGCGGCGTTGTCGTTCTTTTTGCCCAGCGGCCAGGTGATGTTGGCGATCGGCATTCCGATGGCGGTGGCGAACGTGGCCGGTGCGGTCGCCGGCACGCGGATGGCGCTGCGCGGGGGCACGCCGTTGATCCGCAAGTTGTTCCTGGTGCTGGTGATCGTGCTGATCGGCAAGATGGGCTGGGATCTGCTGCGTTGACGACCGCGAGCCAGACCGCACCGCATCGAACAGCCACGCGGCGCGCACCCGCAACCACGCACACCGACCTTCTTGACTGGCCCTTGCTCGCCCACCGTCGCGGGACCTTACGCGGCATGGATGCCGCGTAAGAGCCTACACGGACGTACTTGCGGCGTGTCCCGCGTCGGTGGGCGGGCAAGCGCCCTGCAGCCAAGCTGCAGATCAGCCGGCTGCGCATACCTGGCAGTTCTGTCAGCCACCCTTAGTCGCTTAGAAATCCATACTCAACGTTGCCGACAAGGTGCGCGGTGCGCCCGGATAATTGGTGGTCTGCGTCACCGGTTGCTCGATGTAGAAACGGTTGGCGATATTGCGCAGCATCAACGCCAGTTGATAACGGCCGCCGAAGCGGTATGCCGCCGAGGCATCGAAGCGCGTGTAGCCGGGAATGCGGTAGCTGTTGGCGAGATCGCCTTCGCGCTCGCCCACATGCACCGCGCCTGCGCCCAAGGTCAGGCCATACAGCGGCCCGCTGGCAACGTGATAGGTGCTCCACAAACTGGCACTGACACGCGGCACACCGCGCAGGCGATTGCCCTCCGGAATGACGGTGTCGCGGGTGACCTGTGCGTCCAGATAGCCGGCGCCCAGAATCAGCCGCCAGTTCTGGGTGAGCTCGCCGGTGATATCCATTTCCAGCCCGCGCACGCGCTGCTGGCCGGTGACCAGCACGAAGCCATCGTTGTCCGGATCACTGGTGGCGACGTTGTCCTTGGTGATCTGAAATGCGGCAGCGGTGGCGAGCACGCGGTTGTCGAATAGCGCGCTTTTCAGGCCGATTTCGTACTGGCGGCCGGTCTCCGGTGGTGCGCTGCCGCCGGCAAACAGGGTGGCGCTGCGCGGTCGAAACGACGTCGAGGTGTTGGCGTACAGCGACAGCTGCGGCGCCGCCTTCCACACCACGCCGATGCGGGGCGAGGCACGCCGGCCGTCTTCGCGGGTGCGCGCGCCGTTGTCGATGGTGGTCTGTTTCACATCGTCCCAGCGCACGCCGGCCAGCACATCCCAGCGCTCGCCGATGCTGATCTGATCCTGCACGTACAACGCGGCGTAACGCGCATCGACCTCGATGGCGCGCGCCGGCACATACGTGCCCGGCAAGGCGCCCTGCACCGGATTGGTCACGCTGATGCGGGCCAGCGGCGCGCGGGCTTCATCTGTCTGGCGATGCGCATCGACGTATTCGGCGCCGGCCAGCACTTGATGGCGCAGTGGGCCGGTAGCGAAACGCGCCAGCGCTTCGGTCTGCGACGTCGTTGCGCGTACCTGCTGGTCCTGGCGCACCGCACGGCGCTGCAGAAACGCACGGTCGGCGCTGACGCCGGTGAAGTCGGCCACGTCGCGGCCGCTGTCGCCGTCCTGGTGATTGAGGATCTGGCGCAGCGTCAGCCAGTCATTGGCGTCGACTTCGATGCGCCCGCGTGCGGTGCGCGAGCTGCCGTGATTGCGCGACCACGGCTCGCCAAAACTGCGCTCGGCCGGGCCACGCACCACGCCGTCGATGGCGACCAGACCGCGATCGCCCGGGCTGGTCTGGCGGGTGTATTCCAGATCCAGATCGGCCCGCAGTTGATCGCTCGGCCGCCAGGCCAGCGAGGGCGAGACGAACACGCGATCGCCATCGGCCTGCGCAGCGCGAAAGCTGCCGGTCTGCTGCGCGGCGGCGCTGACGCGGGCAGACACGGTCGGACTCAGCGGGCCGGTGACGCTGGACTGCACGCGGCGCAGGCCGTGTTCGGCCACCTGCACCGAGGCATTGCCGCCGAACACCGCATCCGGGCGCAGCGTGACCAGGTTGATCACCCCGCCAGGTTCGCCGCGCCCGTACAACACTGCGGCCGGGCCCTTGAGCACTTCCACCTGGGCGACGTTGGCCAGATCGCGCACGGTCTCGGTGAAGTTCTGCGCCGGGTTGAGCAGGATGCCGTCGACCGCATACGAGGACGCCTCGAAGCCGCGGATGACGAAGGTTTCCGAGCGATTGCCCTGGGTACCGCCGGGCTGCACGTTGGAGACATTGGCCACCACATCCACCAGCCGGGTGAGTTGCTGTTCGTCGATCACCGAGCGCGGCACCACCTGGATCGCCTGCGGAATGCGCTCCACCGGCGTCTGCGTGCGCGTGGCGCCGGCGGCTTTTTCCGGCCGATACAGGGCGCGCTTTTCGCTGACCACGATGGCGTCGAGCAGGCTGGCCTCCTGGGCGGCGGCCGGCAATGCGGCAAACAGGGACACGAACAACAGGTGGCGAGGCGCAGGCAGTGGGGTCATCGGGATCTTCAGCGGGGGCGATGCGCGCACTGGCGGGCACATCTGGGTCGCTAATGATAACGATTCTTATCTAGGTGTGCCGGCTTGCTGTGTCCCTGACCTGCGCCGCCTGCAACCGCAGCGTGGTGACGCAGGCATCCAGGCGTTGCGCTCAGCGTTTTCCGCGCGGCTTGCCTGCAGATCCGCGCGTGGACGCAGGACGTGCCCTGGCCACTGTGGTTTTGGCTGGCGCGGGCCTGGCAGTGCTGCGCGCCGCGGTGGCCTTGGTTGCTTTGGTTGCGCCACCCAGCGATGTAGTGGCGCGCCTGGTCGCTACCGCCGACTTGGCAGCAGGTGTCTTCGGCGCTGCCGTGGCTTTGGTCGGCTTGGCAGTCGGCTTGGCGGACGCGGTCGTGCGCCTGGATGCCTTCCCGGTATCTGCCTGCGTCTTGGAGGGTTTGGTCGGCGTTGCCGGCTTGCGCGCTGTGCCCGCTGCAGGCGATGCACGCCTGGCTGGTGCAGGCTTGGCGGATGCAGCCTTACCCGCTGCGGTCTTCGCCGATGCCGACTTGCCTGATCCCGCACGTGCGCTGGAAGCGGCGGTTTTCGAGGTCTTCGGCGCGGCTTGAACAGCCGGCGCCGATACCGGCGTGACCTTGCCGGCGCGCTTGCTCGCGCCGGCTGCCACGCCGTCCTGTGCAGGGGCGTCCTGAAGTGCCGCACCCTCAGCGCCAGAGACAGGACCGGTGCTGTCCATACGCGTTTCACCCCGCGTCGAACGGGCTGCATCCTCGCGCTGCGTAACACTCGCAGGCTGCTCCGCAATTGCAGGACCAGCCTCGTCTGCACGCGAGCGCTCGGGCAACTTGAGTCGCTGCGCCTGCTCGTCGTATTCGATCAGCAGCACGCCGGAGTTGTGCCGGCCGCTGATTTCCACAAAGCAGGCGCCGCCGATGAACGGCTCCAGCGTCATCACCGATTTCAATGGTGTGGCCACCACCATCTGGAAACCGAAGTTCTCGAAGATGTTCATCGCCAGCGCGGTGAATTCGTTGTCGGCCTTGTCGAAGGCTTCGTCCAGCACCACCGCGCAGTAACGCGGCAACTCGCCGTCTTCGCCGCCGAGCTGGTAACGCAATGCAGCTGCCAGGCAGGTGGTGGCCAGCTTCTGGCGTTGACCGCCGGATTTGCCGGCGCCGCTGCGGTAGATCTCCACCTGCGCGCGGGTCTGCGCATCCAGTTCAACGCCGATGAATTCCACATGCAGGCGCACGTCCAGCACCTGCTCGCGCCAGCGGCGTGCCTCCGGTTCCTGCGCGCCAAGGCGCGCCACCAGCTCGCGCAAGGTGGAAAACTGCGCCTCGGCCAGTGCGCGGTCTTCGGTCTGTTGATGCGACAGCACCGCACGCAATTGTTGCTGGAATTCCTGCACTTCGCTCAGGCGACGGTCGCTGACCTCGATGGTCAGCAGCGTGCCGCGATTGAACGGCACCTGCTCCAGGCTGGCGTTGACCTCGTCCATGCGCTGCTTGATACCTTTATGGGCCTCGGCGGTGTGGCGTTGCAGGGCCAGCAGATTGTTCTTGCTCTGGGTCTGCAGCAGGTCGAAGAAGCGGTGCTCGTGGCGCGGCAGGCCATCGCTTTCCAGGCGATCCAGCCGCGCGAGGAAATCGTCGGCACTGGCCAGGCTCACGGTGAAATCGCCGCTGTCTTCCGGCCACTGCTGGCAGTACTTGCGGAAGCAATCGAGCAGCTGCGCGCTGAGCCGGCTGTCGCGGCCCTGGCTCTCGGCCAGTTGCTCGGCCAGGCCGCGCTCGACCACACGGAAATGCGCTTCCAGATTGTCCAGCGACAGCGGTGCCAACGCCGCCAGGCGTTCGCGCAGGCCCTGCAGCTGGGTGGGCGTGAGCGCGGCGGTGCCGGCACGGCTGGCGCAGGCGGCGTGCTGCTGTTCGAGCCGGACACGCTCGCGTGCCAGCTGCGCGCGCTCCAGCCGCACTTCCTCGTAGGTGCGCTTGGCCTGGTCGCGCAAGGTGCGCGCGGTCTCGATCGCCTGGCCGAGCGCGCGCAGGCCGCTGTTGCCTTCGCGCAGCTGCTGCAGCTGTTCGTCGATATCGCTCAGGCGCTGCAACTTGGGGCCGACATCGATCTCGTCCCAGTCGCGCTCCACCAGGGTGTGCGCGGCCAGCTGCCGTTCCTGGTCCTGCTCGCGCTGCTTGCGCAGCGCAGCCACGTCGGCATCGCAGCCGGCGATGCGCTGGGCAAGCGTCTGCGCCTCGCGCTCGAACACCTTGAGTTTGTCGCGATTGTCGTGACCCAGCAACCAGCGTTTGCGGTCGTTGACCGCATGGCGGTCGTCTTTTTCATAGCGATCGCCGGGATGCTTGACCTGACCTTCGCGAGTGATGGCGCGGTCGGCATTGCGTAGCGCAGCGGCGTTGTCGACGCATTCGTAATCGAAGCGACGCATCAACTCGTTGCGCAGCCACTCGGTGAAGGCATGCTCGCGCAGCTGCAGCTTGCCCGGCAATGCACGCGCATCCGGCGTGCGCGCATGCAGCGCGTCGTTGCGGCGTACCCGGAAATACACCAGCCGCGTGCCGAGCTGGGTGCGGTTGACCCACTCGCTGACCTGCGCGTAATGCCGGTCGTCCACCAGCAGCGACTGCGCAAAACCGCTCAGCACGCGCTCGATCGCGCCGCGCCAGGCCGCCTGATCCTCGCGCACCTGCACCAGTTCGCCGACAAACGGCAGCGCGGCTTCGGCAATGCCGGTGTCCTCGCACAGACGCGCACGCAAGGCCTGCATCGGTGCCGGCATGCTCGACGGCGCGCGCTTCAACGCATCCAGTTCGGCGCGGATCTCGGCAAATCGCCGCTCATCGTCGCGGCGCGCACCCATGCGCTCGGCGATCGCCTCATCCAGCGCGCTGGCGTCGTGCTTGCCGTTCTCGAGCACGGTCTGGGCGTGCGCGATCTGCTCGGCAAAGCCGCTGGCGCCTGCAGCCAGGGCCGTACCGAGCTGGCGGCAGGCCTGTTCGATCTGCACGCGACGCCGCAGACGCTCGTCGCGCTCGCGCTCGACCCGGGCGCGCTCGCGTTCGAGCTCCTCGATCTGCTCGCCACCGGCGGCGCGTTGTTCGCGTTCCAGCCCGGCGAGTTTCTGTTCGTGATTGTCCAACGACTCACGCCGCTGCCCTTCTTCGCCGGCCAGCCCGCGGTCCTGGCTGTCGAGCTCGTGCAGGCGCGTCTCCAGCAAGGCCAGACGCTGCTGTTCGCGATAGTTGTCCACGCCCAGTTGCAGCTCGCGCAACTCGCCGACGCTGTGGCGCAAGGCCATCAGCGCCGCATGGTGTTCACGTGCCGGGCTGAGCGTTTCCACCTGGCGGCGTGCGGTGACCACCGCATGATGCGCGCCGTCGAGTTCGGCGAAGTCTTCCACCAGCCGGTCGGCCGCTTCGAACGTGCGCGGCTCGTCCAGCATGAAGCCGCGCAGGAACACATTGAGATCGCCCAGATTCTTGGCCGACTGGGTCTTGTGCAACAACCGCAACGCCATCTCGTTGCCGATGCCCAGCACATGCCGGAAGCGCTCTGCGTAGCCGGCGAAGCCGTCGAAATGCGCAACCTCCTCGCCAAGACGCGCCTTGAGCTTGCGCAGATCCAGATCGAAGCCATCCAGCTCGCTGGCCACGTCGAAGCTGCGCGGCGCGACCATGTAATGGCGGCGCACATCGGCCGCGGCATTGCCGCTGCCGGCGATCCAGAACAGGCGAATCAGGCTGACCGTCTCGCCATGCGCGTTGCGGTATTCCAGCACCAGCGCAGACCAGGTGGCACCCTTGCGCAGGTATTGGGTGGCGATTTCGCCCGAGGCGCTGTCCTGCTGATCGGCCCAGGCCCCACGCACATACGACACCAGGCTGCGATCGCGCCCACTGCGCTCGGCCTCGCGTGCGGCGGCATTGAAGTCGACGATGCTGGGCGGGGTCAGCAGTGCCGACATCGCGTCCAGCAAGGTCGACTTGCCCGACCCGGAGCGCCCGACGAACAGGAAGCCCTTCTCCGCGATCGGCACCTCGGTCAAGCCGTTGAACGTGCCCCAGTTGTGCACCTGCAACCGCCGCATGCGGAACTGCTGCGCGCGCTGCTCGGCAAGCGAATCAGTGAACAAGGACGCGCCCGGCTGCGCCGGCGACAGGTTGGACTGGGAATTCATGGCTCACTCACCAAAACGGGATGACAGGTAACGCTGAAGACGAATCACATCACGCATGTTTGAAGCAGGAAGGGGCGTATTGCGATCGGCCGTCCCCTCATCCGCCCTTCGGGCACCTTCTCCAGATGGAAGAAGGAACTTAGTCGAGCGCGACATCTCCCTCGCGCAAGCCGCGATACGCCACCACCAGGGCCTGCACGTCCTCTGCCGAGAACAACAACTTCAGCACCGGCGAGACCTCGTAGCGCTCTTCGCTGCCGCGCAACCGCGACAGCAACTGGTTCTCGCGCATTTTGCCGATCGCCGTCAGCACCCGTCGCGCGAATCCGGCGCGGTCGGTGGACACGTTCTTCTCGTAGACCGACAAGGCCTCCACCAACTGCGCCTCGTCCACCACCGCACGCTCGCCGCGCGTATCGGCTTCGGCCAGTTGCTGACGCAGGAACAGCAGCAGCACCGACTCGATAAAGGTCAGCGGCGCGCTGCGCAGCAAGGTTGGCGATTCCAGCTCGGCGGTGTCGGCCTGACGGGTGAAGGCCACCCCGCCCTCGCGGTCCAGTACCAGCTCCAGGAACAGCTCGCACAACACCTGGCGGATCGGCGCTTCGTTGCGCAACAGCGCAGGCCACAACGCACCGTGGCGTTGCGCGTCGATGCTGGGGCCGGCCAGCAGCTGGCACAGCGCGCGCCGCGCGTCGAACGGCAGCGTGCCGGTGTCGCCGAGAAACAGTTCGCCGCGCGGTTGTGCAAGCGATGTCTCCGTCAGCGGCATGCGGCCGGCATCGGCCGACGCGCCGGTGTCCTCGTCCGCATCCAGGCGGGTGTCCTCAGACCAGTTCATTACGTTTCTCCCGGGTGAACCACACCAAGGGAATGCGTGCGCGGCGCAGGGCGCCGTCGCCGCCTTCCCATTGCACCGTTTCCATCTGTCCGTCGATCACCACGCCGTGGCGCGTGCCCAGCGACAGGTAGCCGATCACGCTGCCCAGCCCCTGCGCGGCCGGGCGCTGCTGCAGCGCATCGCCAATGGTCAGGCGCGGGCGCTGGCCGAGCAGTTCGTGCAGATCGCGGCGCAGGCTGCGCACGTCGATCTCCGATTGCGCGACCAGATCGCCCACGCTGTCGAGCGAGATGTCCGCCGCATCGGCGGCCTGCACGCGGCCATCGACCTGGGTCAGGCGTGGGTCGTGCAGACGCCATTGCGATAGCGAGCGCAGGCGGGCAGCGCTCAATGCCTGCGTGTAGCCGGTGGCGGCGGTGGCATGCAGGCTGTCGCGCAGCTGCAAGGCTTCGCCCTGCGCCTGCTTGAGCAATTGATTGAGCCGGCGCTGTTCCAGATAGCCGCGGCTCTGCACGAAACCGCGCAGGCTGCGCGCGAAGTGCTGCATTACCGTGTGCACTTCGCCGCCGCGCTCCAGCAGCGTGCCGGTCAACCCGCGCAGGAAGGCGCGTTCGCGGCGGTCGAGCTTGCGGGCGAAGCCGCGTGCCAGCAGCGCATCCAGTGCCTGATCGAGCTGGTTGCTTTGCTGGGTGTCGTTGAGCAGGCTCCAGAACGCCTCGAAGGTGCGCCCGGCCTCGCTGTCGGCGATCACGTCCACGCCGTTGAACAGCTGCTCCAGCACATCGCCGCGCGCGCCTTCGTCGTCGATGATGCGCTCGCGGAACTGGCGGTTGAGCTGTTCGAAATCATCGCGCACGCGATGGAAATCCTCGGCCAGCTCATCGGAGAGATGGATCAGGTCGCGGGCACGCTCCAGCGCGCGCTTGCCATCCAGCGCGGCCACGCGCCCGGAGGCCACGCGCTCGATCTCGGCATCGATGCGCGCGCGTTCTTCGCGCAGGGCGGCCAGACGCAGCTCCGGGTCGGCTTCGGTCTGGCCAGCCAATTGCACCAGCTGCTGGATCACCAGCGACAGCCGGCTTTCGGTGGCGCTGCTGCTGCTCTCGCGCAGGCCGACGATGAAGCGGATGGCCTGGGTGGCCGCACGCGACAGTTCGTACTCTTCTTCGGCCGCGCCTTCGGGCAGGCGGCGTTCCAGCCAGCCCTGCGCCAGCCAATGCGCCAGATAGGCCTGCGCGGTACGCGGCAACTCGCGCGAGAGTTCGTCGGCGCGCAACACATCGAGCTGACGCTGCAGGCGCTCATGCAGCACGGCCGAGGGCAGGCGGCGTTCGCCGTCCATCAACACCGTCTGCAGCAGGCCGATCAGCTCCGGCGCGTGGTCGGCGGCGAGCAGTTTCCACACCGGCTGCTCGCGCAATTGGCGATAGCCGGCGATGCGTGCCTGGTGCTTCATGGCGACGGCAAGGGCTGCCTCAACGCTTGCCGCCCACTTCGATGAACTGCAGGAATTCGGCGCGGGTGCGGGCGTCTTCGCGGAAGCTGCCGAGCATCTTGGAGGTCACCATGCTGACGCCGCGCTTGTGGATGCCGCGGGTGGTCATGCACTCGTGCGAGCCTTCCACCACCACGCCGACACCGCGCGGTTGCAGCACGTCCTGGATGCACTGGGCGATCTGCGCGGTCATCTTTTCCTGCACCTGGAAGCGCCGCGCATAGCTTTCCACCACGCGCGCCAGCTTGCTGATGCCCACCACCTTGCCGCGCGGCAGATAGCCCACGTGCACCTTGCCGATGATCGGCGCCATGTGGTGCTCGCAATGGCTTTCGTAGGAGATGTCGCGCAGCACGATCAGCTCGTCGTAGCCGGCCACCTCTTCGAAGGTGCGCTCCAGGTACGCGCGCGGTTCTTCGCGGTAGCCGCTGAACCAGTCGCCATAGGCCTCGGCGACCCGGCGCGGGGTGTCGAGCAGGCCCTCGCGGGCCGGGTCTTCGCCGGCCCAGCGCAACAAGGTGCGCACGGCTTCTTCGGCCTGGGCCTGGGTGACGGAGGAATCGGGCTGGTCGGACTGGCTCATGCGCAGGTGCACCCAAAGGGGGCGAGCATGGTACCCGAGGACAGGCCAGCCACCCCAGCGGCGGTTGCGCCGGCTTGCACGGGTTCAGCAGCTATTGATTCATTATTGAATTGATAGCATCCTATCTATTATGACGAATCCCCCTCTGTCCTCCCGTGCGCAGCTCAGTTCCGGGCTGCTGGTCGCCGCCCGCCAATGGCAGCGGCTAGCCGACCAGGCACTTGGCGAATTTGGCCTGTCCAGCGCCTGCACCGGGCCGTTGCTGATGATCGGTCGCTCCGGCGGCGGCATCCGCCAGGTGACGCTGGCGCAGCAACTGGGCATGGAAGGCCCCTCCCTGGTGCGGCTGCTGGACAAGCTGTGCGCGCAGGCGCTGGTGCGCCGCGAGGCCGACAGCAGCGACCGCCGCGCCAATCAGTTGTGGCTCACCGATGCAGGCCAGGCGCTGGTCGGGCGCATCGAGATCCGCCTGGATGCGCTGCGCGCGGAGGTGTTCGGCACGCTCAGCGAGGCGCAGGTGCAGGTGGTGCTGACCTTGTGGGAGCAGATCGCGCTGGCGCATGCGCGGCTGGGCCAGTCCGACTAAGCGCCATGCGCGGCCCTTGCGGCGCGCGATGACAGTGCAGATGGCCGGCGCACACCACGCCGCCGGGCGCCTTTTTCTCTTCAGGAAGTAAGCGATGTACGGCGAATTCAGTCTCTACGGTGTGTTCGTACCCACCCTGCTGGCGTTGATGACGCTGGCCTACCTGCTCAACAGCGCCATCGGCGCGCTGCTGACCCGCGCCGGTGCGTATCGCCATGTCTGGCACCCGGCGCTGTTCAACCTGGCGCTGTACATCGCGCTGCTGGGCGGCCTGTTTTTCCTTACACGTTGGATGCAATCGTGAAAAAGCTGATCAAGACCGCGGGGCCGGCGCTGCTGACCCTGGCGATGGTGGTGGTGGCCGCGTTGGTGCTGCAGCACCTGTGGCGTTATTACATGGAGGCGCCGTGGACGCGCGATGCGCACGTGGGCGCCGATGTGGTGCAGGTGGCGCCGGATGTGTCCGGGCTGGTGGAATCGGTGGCGGTGGCCGACAACCAGGCGGTCAAGCGCGGCCAGCTGCTGTTTGTGGTGGACCGCGCGCGCTATGCGATCGCGCTGGAACAGGCCCGCGCCTCGCTGGCCGAGCGCCAGGCCACGTTGAGCCAGTTGCGCCGCGAGATCGCGCGCGACCGCAGCCTGCAGGACCTGGTCGCCGCCGAGGATGCCGAGGTGCGCCGCTCGAATGTGCAAAAGGCGCAGGCCGCCGTGGCCACCGCGCAATCGGCGGTGGACCTGGCCCAGCTCAATCTGGACCGCACGCAGGTACGCAGCCCCGCCGATGGCCATGTCAGCGACCGCACCGTGCGGGTGGGCGATTACGTCAGCGCCGGGCGCCCGGTGGTGGCGGTGCTGGACACCGGCTCGTTCCGCGTCGATGGCTATTTCGAAGAGACCCGCCTGCACGGCGTGCATGCCGGCCAGCGCGTGGACGTGCACTTGATGGGCGAGCCGGTCACCCTGCACGGGCATGTGCAGAGCATCGCCGCCGGCATCGAAGATCGCTACCGCAGCGGCAGCGCCGGCGCGTTGCCCAACGTCACTCCGGCGTTCGACTGGGTGCGGCTGGCGCAGCGCATCCCGGTGCGCATCGTGCTGGATCAGGTGCCGGCGCAGGTGCAGCTGATCGCCGGGCGCACCGCGACCGTGACCATCCTGCCGGACGCCGTGCGTGGCACTAGCAGCACAGCGCCTACGCGCGTGCAGGCAAAGGCTGCGCCATGAGCCGCGTTGTATTTCGTCATTTCGGTTTGGCTGCGGCACTGACTGCATTAAGCGCGTGCAGCACGGTCGGCCCGAACTACGCCGTGCCGGACGATTCGGCCTACCAGCGGCCGGCCGCCAACGCCGCGTTTCTCGACACCGGCAACGACCAGGTGCACCCCGGCGCACCGCTGCCGGCACGCTGGTGGGCGCTGTATCAGGACCCGATGCTGGACGAACTGATCGAACAGGCGCTGCGCGACAACGTCGAGTTGAAGGTCGCAGGTGCCAACCTGCGCCGCGCCGCCGCGGTCTACGAACAGGCGCTGGACGCGGGCGGTTTCGATTACGAAGTGGAAGCGGGCGTCAGCCGCGCGCAGGTCTCGGCCGAGGCCTTCCTGCAGGAAGAAAAGCTGCCGGTGTTCAACCTGGCCGACGGCAAGTTCGGGGTGTCGTATCAGTTCGACCTGTTCGGCAAGCTGCAACGCGGCGCCGAGGCCGCGCAGGCCGATACGCAAGTCGCCCAGGCCGCGATCGATCTGGCCCGCGTCAACGTGGCCGCGCAGGTGGCCGGCAGTTATGTGGAGATCTGCCACGCCAATCACGAGCTGCATGTGGCCGAGCATTCGCTGCAATTGCAGCAGCGCAGCCGCGACATTACCCAACGCCTGATCGATGCCGGCCGTGGCACACCGCCCGATCTGGCCCGCGCCACCGCGCAGGTGGCGATGCTGGAAGCGGCGCTGCCGCCGCTGCGCGCGCGCCGCCAGGCGGCCGGTTACCAACTGGCCGCGCTGCTCGGCAAGACGCCCGGCGAGGTGCCGGCCGGTGTGGACCGCTGTGCGGACGCGCCGGCCTTGCAGCAACCCATTCCGATTGGCGATGGCCGTGCGCTGCTGGCGCGTCGCCCGGATGTGCGCCAGGCCGAGCGGCGGCTGGCGGCGGCCACTGCGCGTATCGGCGTGGCCACTGCCGAGCTGTATCCGGATATCCGTCTGGGCGGCTCGATTGGTGCCACCGGCCTGCTGGCCGACTTCGGTGAGCCGGCCACACATGCCTGGTCGTTTGGCCCGCTGATTTCCTGGACGCTGCCGTCCAGCGGTGCGCGAGCCCGCATCCGCGCCACCGAAGCCGGCGCGGACGTGGCGCTGGCGCAGTTCGACAACACCGTGCTGCAGGCGCTGCGCGAGGTGCAGACCACGCTGTCGCGCTACGCGCAGGATCTGGACCGCCTGCATCTGCTGGAACAGGCGCAGCAACAGGCCGAGCTGGCCTCGTCGCAGAACCGGCGCCTGTATCAGGGCGGGCGCACGCCGTATCTGTCCAGCCTGGATGCCGAGCGCACGCTGGCCACCGCCGACATGACGCTGGCCAATGCGCAGGCGCAGGTCTCGCAGGATCAGCTGCAGCTGTTCCTGGCGCTGGGCGGCGGTTGGGAAACCACCGCCGGCCACACCGATACGACGGCCGCACGATGAAGGCGCTGCTGCGCGATCGCCAGGCCTGGCTGTTTTCGGCCAAGACCTTCGCCGCCTCGATCGCGGCGTTGTATGTGGGGCTGGCCGGCAATCTGTCGCGGCCGTATTGGGCAATGGCCACGGTCTACATCGTCTCCCAACCGCTGCTCGGCCCCACCCGCGCCAAGGGCGTGTACCGCGTGCTCGGCACCTTGCTGGCCGGCGTGGCCACCCTGGTGATGTTGCCGAACCTGGTGGAGACGCCATTGTTGCTCAGTGCGGCGATGGCGTTGTGGCTGTCGGCCTGCCTGTTCCTGGCGCTGCTCAATCGCGGCCCGCGCGGCTATGCGTTCCTGCTGGCCGGCTACACCACCGCGTTCATCGGCTTCCCTGCGGTGACATCGCCGGAGGGCATCTTCGACACCGTGGTGGCACGCAGCGAAGAGATCATCCTGGGCACGGTGATGGCGGTGCTGTTCGCGTCGCTGGTGTTTCCCGCCTCGGTGCGACCGATGCTCACCGCGCGCATCGGCAACTGGATGCAGGACGCCGCGCAATGGTGCCGGCAGGTGCTGCAGCGCGGGCCATCACAGGCACCGCGCAATCGCCTGGCGGCAGACCTGGTGCAGTTCGAAGCCTTGATCGCCTTCGTGCGCCACGACGACCCACGCCATGCCGGTGCCGCGCCCACACTGGAACACCTGCGCGCACGCATGCTGCTGTTGCTGCCGGTGCTGTCGTCGATCGCCGACCGCCTGGATGCGGTGCAGCGCGACGGGTCTGCGTTGTCGCCCGATATCGCTGCGCTGCTGGACGACGTCGCTGCCTGGGTGGATCAGGGTGACAAAGCGCGCAACGAAGATGATGTTGCCGCATTACGCGCACGTATCGCCGCGCACCATCCGGTGGTGGATCAGGACATCGAACATTTACTGCTGGCCAGCTTGCTGCTGCGGCTGGAAGAACTGCTCGACCTGTGGCAGGACTGCCGCGCGCTGGAGCAGGCGTTGGTACAGGGCACCGCGACTCCTGTGTTGCGTGCACTGCCGGGTGCGGCGAGACAACCTGCAACGGCGGAATCATTCAACCGGGGTAACACTGCGCAAAGTGATCCCGCTGTGCGTTCTCGCACGCGGCCTTCGTTGCTGCAGATTCTGGGCTGGTCGCGACGCGATGCTGTAACGACTGAATCAACCGAACAGACTCAGGCTGCACAAAGCGAAACCGCCGCGCGTTCGCGCATGCCCTCGTTGCTGCAGCGCCTGGGCTGGTCGCGACGCGATGCTGCAACCGCAGTTCCTCCAGAGCAGGCTGAGGCCGCATTGCTTGGGCACACTGGGCA
Source organism: Xanthomonas sp. NCPPB 3959 (assembly GCF_056675575.1). Lineage (NCBI taxonomy): Bacteria > Pseudomonadati > Pseudomonadota > Gammaproteobacteria > Lysobacterales > Lysobacteraceae > Xanthomonas > Xanthomonas sp. NCPPB 3959. The sequence goes on along the minus strand of NZ_JBWWVR010000010.1, from coordinate 196,009 downwards.
GCTACGTCAGCGCTCCTCGCTATTGCAGCGACTTACCGGCTCACCGCGCGACACAGCCGATGCACCGGCACCTGCCAGCACCGCACGCCATATCGATTTCGGCATGGCTGCGTTTTCCGCATTGAGCGCGGGCTTTGCATTGATGGCGTACTGCGTGCTGTGGATCGGCATCGGGTGGGAAGGCGGCGGCAACGGCGCGATGATGGCCGCGGTCACAGCCGCGTTCTTCGCCGCACAGGACGACCCTGCGCCGAGCATGCTGTCGTTCCTGACCTGGGCGGTGGTGGCCAGCGTGGTCGCCGGCATCTATCTGTTCGGCATCTTCCCGGCCATCCACGATTTCCCCATGCTGGTGCTGGTGCTGGCGGCGGTGTTCCTGCCGATCGGCGCGTTGCTGCATCGCCCCAAGAGCATGTTGATCGCACTGCCGCTGGTGGTGAATCTCACCGCGTTGCTGAGTTTGCAGAACACCTATAACGCCAACATCCAGAGCTTCGTCAACGCGGCGGTGGCGATGGTGTTGGGCATTGGATTTGCCGTGGTGCTGACGCGGTTGTTTCGCTCGGTGGGTGCGGAATGGAGCGCGCGCCGCCTGGTACGCCAGGGCTGGCGCACGCTGGCCGAGGCTGCGGAAGGCCACGGTGCACAAGACCGGCAACAGTTCGCCTCCCGCATGCTGGACTTGCTTGGCTTGCTCGCACCACGCTTGGCACTGACGCCGGAAGGCAGCGATCTGGCCTCGGTGGACATGCTCAACGAAGTGCGTGTGGGCTTGAACATCCTGCAGCTGCGCAGCGCGCGGCACGGGTTGCCGCAGCCAAGCAGGGAGGCGGTTGACGCGATTCTCGCCGAGGTTGCGGCGCACTACCGGCAGCAGATTGCACACAAGCGGCCATTGCCTGGGCCGGATGCGCTACGCGATCGCCTGGATGCGTCGCTGGCGCGCGTCGGCAAAGTACCGGTGGGTACGCATCGCGATGAAGCGCTGCTGGGTTTGATTGGGCTGCGTTACAGCGTGTTTGCAAAGACAGTACAGCAGCCCAAAGACATCACACAAAAGCCGTCTGCTTTAGCCCCTCTCCCCTCGGGGCGATAAGGCACTGCTTGCGCGCCACTGGCGCGCGTGCCTTGGAGCGCCCGCGCCGCAAGCGCGGGCCGGGGCGCGGAGCGGGGTTGGGGTGAGGGTACGGGGCGAAGCCACTGGCAGTAAATGACACAAGGCTTCGCTCGTACCCTCATCCGCCCCTTCGGGGCACCTTCTCCCGACGGGAGAAGGGCAAAGCACATCAGCGCTTGCGCTGATGCATCGCCGCTTCGTCATCCAGCCAATTGCTGCCCTTGTTGGTCAGGAAGAACATGTACACCACCAACGACACTGCGATCACCGCGGTTGCGTAGATCACGAACTCGCTCACGTGGCCGGTCTTCAACGAGGCCTGGTACAACAACGGCGCAGTGCCACCGAACGCGGAGTTCGCCAGCGCATAGCCCAGGCCAACGCCCAGCGCGCGCACATGGGTCGGGAACAATTCCGCCTTCACCACCGCATTGATCGAGGTGTAGCCGGTCAGGATCACAAAGCCCACCGTCAGGATCGCGAACGCGGTCAACCAGTCGGTCTGCTTGGGCAGCTCCATCACCAGGAACCAGGTGTAGAGCACCCCGCCGATGCCGAAGAACACCAGCAGGCTCTTGCGCCCGACGATGTCGGACAGCCAACCGCCAATGGGCTGCATCAGCATCAACACCGTCAGCGCGACCAGGTTGATGATGGTGCCGGCCATCACGTCGCCACCGGCAAACGCGGTCTGGATCATCTTCGGCCCGGTCACCGAGTAGGTATAGAACGCGATGGTGCCGCCGGCAGTGATCAGGAAGCACAGCAGCAGCGGACGCCACTGATTGACGAACAGCTCGCGCATCGAGCCGGAGGCCTTGGCCTTGCCGGTGCGCGAATCGGCGATGGATTCGGAGCTCAGCGACTCGTCCATGGTCTGGCGCAGCCAGAACACCACCAACGCACCGATGCCGCCCAGGCCGAACGCCACGCGCCAGCCCCACTCGGACACCTGCGGCGCATCGAAGAAATGCAGCATCACCAGCAACGTGGTCTGCGCCAATACATGCCCGCCAACCAGCGTCACGTAATGGAACGACGACAGAAACCCGCGCCGGCCCGGAATCGCTGCCTCGGACATGTAGGTCGCACTGGTGCCGTACTCGCCACCGGTGGCAAAGCCCTGCAGCAGACGCGCCAGCAACAGGATGATCGGCGCGGCGATGCCGATCGTGGACACCGTCGGGGTGATCGCGATGACGAACGAGCACAGCGCCATCATCGACACCGAAATCGTCAACGCCAGGCGCCGGCCATAACGGTCGGCAAAGCGGCCGAAGTACCACGCGCCGATCGGGCGCATCAGGAAGGTCATCGCAAAGATCGCCCACACGAACATCGTGGCGTTCTTGTCTTCCTTGGAGAAGAACTGCGATTCGAAATAGACCGCAAACACCGAGTAGACGTAGACGTCGTACCACTCGACCAGATTGCCGGCCGAGCCCTTGAGCGTGTTGGACACCGAACGGCGAAGGCTACCGGGGGCTGCGCCAGAACCGGCGGCGATCGGGGACGTTGGGGGTGCGCTCATGCAGTCAGAACCTTGTGGGTGGGACACCCGGCAGTATAGGTGCGCGCTTGTGTGACGCATGTAAGCATTTCGGCGCATAGGCAGGCGCCACGCAAGCAGCTAGTGCGTCCGGTTTGCGAGCGGGCGGCAGCCAACGCGGAGCGTGCGCTTGTGTCGTTGCATAACAACGTCCACTAGTTGCGCTTATAGCGCTTCAGCCCGCTTTCGGCGTCGGCGCAGCAAGCGATTTACCGCATTGGATACCGATCGATGACTAGGGCAACACCTGCTTGAGCGTATCGATAAACGCACGCAGGCCCGGTGGAATCTGGCGATGTCCCGGGTAATACAGCACCAGTCCCGGAATGGCCGGGCACCACTGCTCCAGCACGCGCACCAGCGTGCCACGCGCCAGTGCAGCCATCGCCGCATGCTCGGGCACATAGGCGATGCCAAGGCCCGCTTCGGCAGCCTCGCTCATCATCAGAATCTGATCCAGCGTCAGCCGCCCCGGCACATCGATCGCCACCTCCTGACCGCGCCGCTCGAACTCCCAGCGATACAGCCTGCCGCTGGGCATGCGATGCCGGATGCACGCGTGGCGATGCAGATCGTCCGGCGTGTCCGGGCTGCCGGCGCGCTGCAGATATGCAGGTGCGGCCACCGCGATGAAACGCGTCTGCCCGCCGAACGGCACCGCAATCATGTCCTGCGGCACCGACTCGCTCAGGCGAATGCCGGCATCGAAACCGGCCGCCACGATATCCACCAGGCGGCCTTCGCTCACCAGGTCCACCGACAGCGCCGGATAGCGCGCCAGCACCTCCGGCACCACCTGCTGCAACAACAGCCGCACCACCACTTCGGGCGCGTTGATGCGCACCGTGCCGGTGGGCCCGCTGCGGAAGGCATCCAGTTCGCTCAACGCATGTTCGACGTCCTGCAGCGCCGGCACCAGCTTTGCGTACAGGCGCTCGCCCGCTTCGGTCAGCGAGACGCTGCGCGTGGTCCGATGCAGCAGGCGCACGCCAAGGTTGCGTTCCAACGCGCTGATCAGGTGGCTGAGCGAGGACGGCGCCAGCCCCAGTTCGGTGGCTGCACGCCGGAAGCTGCGGTGCACGGCCACACTGGTGAACGCGGCCAGGTCATTGAAGGTGGGCTTGGGCATTAATGGTCAAAACGCATCAACACATTCGAATTCTATGGCATAGACCCATCAATTCCCCGCGCCTAGGGTGGTGTTCCTTCCCCACGCAAAGGCAATGCCCATGTCCAGGACCTGGCTTATCACAGGCGCATCTTCCGGCTTCGGCCGCGGCTTGGTCGAAACACTGCTGGCACGCGGCGAGCGCGTCGCGGCCACGGTGCGGCGCGCGGATGCGCTAGCCGATCTGCAGACACTGCACGGCGAGGCACTGCACGTGTTTCAGCTCGATCTGCGCGACAGCGCAGCAGTGCGCGAGGTCGTGGCCCAGGCCTTCCAGACCCTGGGCAGGATCGACGTATTGATCAGCAACGCCGGCTACGGCACGCTCGGTGCGGCCGAGGCCGCCACCGATGCGCAGGTGCGCGCTGTCATCGACACCAACCTCGTCGGCTCCATCACGCTGATCCAGGCCGCGCTGCCGCACTTGCGTCGTCAAGGTGGCGGGCACGTGGTGCAGGTGTCCTCCGAAGGCGGCCAGATCGCCTATCCCGGTTTCAGCCTGTATCACGCCAGCAAATGGGGCATCGAAGGCTTTGTCGAAGCCGTCGCGCAGGAAGTGGCCGGCTTCGGGATCCACTTCACACTGGCCGAACCCGGCCCGGCACGCACCAACTTCGGTGCTTCGCTGGTCAGAACCGCCATCCCGTCCGACTACGCCGGCACACCGGTCGATGCACTCAGCCGCGCACTGGACGACGGCAGCTGGGTCATCGTCGGCGACCCGGAGCGTATGGTCACGGCGATGATCGCCTGCACCGAACAATCGCCACCGCCGTTTCGCCTGGTCATGGGCGGCAGCGCGTACCACGCCATCCGCGATGCGTTGACCACGCGGCTGGCCGCGCTCGAAAACCAGCGCGACATTGCGTTTTCCACCGATAACCCGTCTGCCGCCGGATGATGGCAACAACGGTCCAGCGGGCGCGTTCTGCAGCATCACCAGCGCCAATCCGCAGCTAGCGCCCACCCTTCACAACCCCCATGCCGCCCGGCTTGCCAGAATGCCGGCCGCTTGGGGCCGTTGATGGCAGGGGAACGGGAGTTGGATGCATGACATGGATCATCGTGGCCGCAGTCGTCACCACCTTGCTGGTGGGGCTGCTGTTGCTCAACTTCGCCACGCCTGAGAAGAAGCTCGAGCACATCCCGAGCCATTGCTACGACGTGTCCGACCCGCAGTTCAAGCGCGAGATGTCGGTGTTGCTGGGCCCGGCGATCCTGCCCGGCAACAAGATCCAGGTGCTGCACAACGGCCACGAGATCTTCCCGGCGATGCTGGCAGCCATCCGCAGCGCGCAGCGCACCATCACCTTCGAAACCTATATCTACTGGTCGGGCGAGATCGGCCGCGAGTTCAGCCAGGCGCTGGCCGAGCGCGCCCGCGCCGGGGTCAAGGTGCGCGTCACCATCGACTGGGGCGGCAGCCTGAAGATGGACGCCGCGCTGGTCGATGACATGACCGACGCCGGGGTGGAGGTGCATCGCTACCGCCCGCTCACCTGGTACAACCTGCACCGCGTCAATAACCGCACCCATCGCAAGCTGCTGGTGATCGATGGCCGTATCGGCTTCACCGGTGGTGTGGGCGTGGCCGACCAGTGGATGGGCGATGCGCAGGACCCGGAGCACTGGCGCGATTCGCATTACCGCATCGAAGGTCCGGTGGTGGCGCAGGTGCAGGCCGCCTTCAACGACAACTGGATCAAGACCACCGGCCGCGTGCTCAATGGCGCCGAGTACTACCCCGAGTTGGCGCCGGCCGGCGACAGCGACGCGCAACTGTTCGTGGCCTCGCCAGCGGGCGGCAGCGAGAGCATGCACCTGATGTATCTGATCGCCATCGCTGCGGCGCGCAGCTCCATCGACTTGGCCGCCGCCTACTTCGTGCCGGATGCGCTGATCACCCGCTCGCTGCTAGAAGCGCGTGCGCGCGGCGTGCGTATCCGCGTGCTGCTGCCCGGCAAACATATCGATGCGGTCTCGGTGCGGCTGGCTTCCAAGGCCAGTTGGGAGCCGCTGCTGCAGGCCGGCATCGCCATCCACGAATTCCTGCCCACCATGCTGCATACCAAGCTGCTGATCATCGACAGCCTGCTGGTCTCGGTGGGCTCGACCAACTTCGACATCCGCTCGTTCCGCCTCAACGACGAGGCCAGCTTGAATGTCTACGACCGTGCGCTAGCTGCGCAGATGACCGAAGTGTTCGAGCGCGATCTGCAACGGGCCGAGCTGTACACGCTGGAACGCTGGCGCAAGCGGCCGCTGCGGCAGAAGCTGGGCGAGAAGTTGGTCATCCCGTTTCGCTCGCAGGTGTAGGCAACGGCCTTCCCCCGCCTGGTAGTGAGCGCACCCGTGGTCAGCTCCCCACACTAGCGCAGGCGGTCATGCCTGCAGCCGCAACTGGCGCAAGCGCCACCACAGCCCGCCAACATGGACCAGCGAATACAGCACCAGCGCCGCGGCAATGCCCAGCGTCAACGGGCTGGCCTGCGAGCCGGCCGCCGCCGCGCCCGCGCTGAAGGCGCCGTCGGCCCAGCGCCAGGCCAGCCGCCCGAGCAGCACCAGCGTGAGCCCGCCGCCGATCCACGGATTGGGCGTGTACCAGCCGCGGCCCTCTACCCATTCGGCATGCGTATAACGCAGCGACAGCGCGCCCAGCCCGATGCCCACCAGCGTTCCCAAGGCGATCCCTGGCCGCACCTGCGGCAAGCCATAGACCGCGTACGCCAGCGCCGCCGTCGCAATGACCAGCACCACGGTACGCACCGCCGTGCTCACCGGCTTCCATTGCTGGCGGCCGAAGCTGCGCCGGATGCGCCGGTAGTAGAGAAAGGCGATGGCCGCCATCGAGAGATACGGGGTCAGCGGTGCGATGGCAGCAGCGGGCATGGCGATTCCTTTCCAGGTGAGATGCAGGTGAGGTGACCGCCGCAGAATGAAACCAGCTGCCAACGCGAACAAGGTGCCAAGTGTCACTTTCTGCGCACAGGCGGGTTGCCCGGGCGGCCGCCGCCGCGCGCGGCAATGGCGACAGACAACCGACCTTTGCGCAGGACCGGCCTGCCTGCCACCGCCGGTGAACGCCCCAGCCGCGCGCCAGCCATTGCCACACGCGAACCAGAGCCGCACGGGTAGACTTGCCGGCAGAGCTCCCCCACCGCAGTGCCATGTCCGCCATCAAGCAAGAAGCCCTCACGCTGATCGACACGCTGCCCGAGACGGCAGGATGGGACGACGTGGTCCGCGTCGTGGACACCGCCAGCTTCGAGGCCGCGGTGCTGGACGGCATTGCCGCAGCGGATCAGGGCGCAGTTGCCGCCCCGGCACAGGTCACGGCACTGTTCGCCAAATGGGGCGTTGATGTTGCGGCGTGACTGGACCGTCCCGGCCGCCAAGCAACTTGCATACGCCCAGGATCACTACCACGCGCTCAACCCGACCGCCGCCGCCGCGATGGCGCGGCAGGTGCTGGAAGCCACCCGCACCCTAGCCGAGCAACCGGGCCGTGGCCGCGCCGGCCGCGTCGCCGGCACCCGCGAATGGGTGGTCAAGCAGACGCCGTACGTGCTGGTCTACCGCGTGCGCGACGACGCGCTGCAGTTGCTGCACGTTCAAGTCGACGCCAAAGACTGGCTGCCGCGCACCGAGCCGAAAGGCGAACGCCTGGACCCGTGGATCGCCTCGCTGATCAGCGCCCTGCTGCACGTGCTGATGCTGCTGATCCTGCTGTCGGCCTCCACACCCACCATGACCCCGCCGCAGGGCTCGGCCAGCGGTGGCCGCACCAAGGTGGATTTTGTCGGCGACACCTCCACGCCCGACCAGCCCGTTCCCTCGCCAGCGCCCACCCCGCCGTCGCCAACGCCGGCGCCGGTACAGCCGCCACCGGCCGCCTCGCCAGTGCAGTCCACCCTGGTCAAGACCGCCAAGAACCCGATCCCGCCCGCAGGCAACACCCGCCGCGGCGGCCTGGTCGAGCAACGCCAGGCACAACCGGTGCAGCGCCCCACCCCGCCGCAACCGCCGGCAGAACCGTCATCGCCGCCGCAGCGCCGCCCCCAGACCTGGACCGGCCGCCCACCCGGCATGCTCGAAGAAGAAGCCGATGCCGCCGAAGACGGCATGTCCAACACGCCCACCATCAGCGAAGGCCGCCGCCGCGACCGCAACAATGCCCAACCCAGCATGGATGTGGGTGGCTACCAGGTGTATTACGAAGTGCGCAGCGAAACCCAGCTGCGCAACTGGCGCGACCAAGGCATGAAGGAAGTGGCCATCATCCTGCCCGGCACCCAGTACCGCATGGTCTGCCCGCTGGAAGTCGCGCTCAAACGCGGCTCGAGCAAATGCCGCCTGCTGCCGCCGGATTCCCCCGAGCTGAAAGACATCGGCGATGCCCGCGAGGTCATCAACATGATGGAGGTCTACAAGCAGGGCGAGCCGGTATGGCGCGGGCCGGGGCCGTATCGGTGAGTGGTGGGTTTCTGTTTGCCAAAGCTGTCGGCCGGCAATACCGCTGCTTATCCACAAAACCACGTGCCGAAGACCGCCGTTTCGGCGCCTTTCGTTAGCGCAAAGTTCTGAGGGCGTCGGACGAACGAGCCGAAGAGGTCCTCAGCTCGTTCGACGACGACTCGGCCGTCGCAACCATTAGCCCCCTTGGTCTTGTCCCAGCTTCGTACTCAGTGCTCCGTTGAACGGCGCCGGATTGCTGGTCACCAGACAGTTGTAGTTTTTATCGCTGTTGAGAACGAGCACAGACGACGTCGGTTTCTTGAAATCAAGGTCGACAGAGAAAAGCACATAGGCACTGGGCAACGCGCTCGGTCGAAACGCGCCAAAGCCATACTCGCCAGACAAGCCCAACGGCGCCAGCGGCACCGTGAGTACCAGCGGCTGTGTCGCCACAGGAGAGGCCAGGGACGACGAGGCACTCATGATTTTGGATTGCACGTCGATCGAATACTTGGTCGTAACTGTCACTCCCAGATATTTGGAACTCGGTGCCGCAACCTGCTTGCGACATGCCGCGATGTCTTCCGGGTTCTGATCCTGCTGGCCAGTCTGCAGCGTGGCAAAGACATGGGTCAGTGTGACCTTGTCCGTCCCGGTGACCGGTGCTGCAACGGCAGCGTCCATGCACAACGCGGCCACGACGAGCGAGAGGCCACTGGCCGCAAGCGCACCGCGATAGCTGGTTTTACGTTTCATTTCGATCATTCCTTGGTGGGTGATGCAAGGTTTCGGCAGCGGCTGTTCGCGCGGCGGCGGCTTGCGCCTTGAATGGATAGTCGCAACGGCACCTGTGCATAACGCCAAGCGGCAGATGATCGATTGCGTTCGATGAGGACATGCGTCTGTGTAGCAGCACCACACCTACGCCACCCAGCTGGCCACGCCGCTGGTGTGTTCATCGTTGAAGACCAACGCCTTGCAAACCCGGCAAATCGTCTCAGCGTCTTCGTTGCGTGATGCAGTTTGGCTTTCGGAAGTGAACACGGCGCTCCGTTGCTCGCAACAGACATCCCTCAAGATAGAACGGTTACCTGGAATAGCTCGCAGACATCTGATCCATATGATCAGCTGCATCAGGAGATCGCCATGCCACGCATCACGCCAAGCCGTTGGGCTGCAACCTTCGCACTCATCGGAATCGCAGTGCTCTCGCTTTTGTCCTGTACCAATGCAGAGATGGCACTCACCGCTTCGACACAGGAAGACATCCTGAAATCAGAAGCAGTGCCCATGCTCGACGAGATTTATGCCTCCCAAAAGCCCTTCCGATTCCAACAGATCGATGTGAGCAGCATCGTCAGCAACTACATACCGCTGGGTACAGCAAAAGCAACGGTGCTGGAGATGGTCGGCAAGTCTCCAACGTCAAAGATCGTTGAAGACACCGCAGGCAAGCTGGTCATCAGGGACAACAAGGGGCAGGCGATGCTGGACCCCGATGCCCGTTCCATCGTGATGACTTTTTCTTTGAATTCCAGCGGCAAAGTGACGCACGTCTACGCTGTCTACATCAAAAACCAGTAAGCCAACGACGCACGTCATGGATGAGAAAATAGACGCACCGATAGCGGCCGTCTTCAACGCATCACACCCCGCTTTCAATGCATCCGTCACGGGACCAAACACACTCTGGCGCAGCAAGCGCGCCTCACCGGGAACAAGCGAAATCGAAAGCCGACATTAGATTGGCTGCCTATCGGGCACTTATCGGGTTGAAACTACCGCTGACTTTAGTTTTTAGTTACTTGGGGCTGGCGTAACTTCACGCTACCGCTCGCGATGCCGGCCGGAGCCGGTGTCGCGTCCGGTTGATGATGTGAGCCCTGGAGCAGTCAGATCGGATACGTTGACCAGACCTCGCGATGGCGGCGCACGTTCGGCCGGGAACTGGCTACAGTCTGCGCAGGGCCGTATGTGCCCGCCTCATCCACCTGCGCTCCAAAGGATCTGCATGTCTCTGCATCGTCTTGCCCCCCGCCTGGGTCTGGCCGTTGGCCTGTTGTGCGCCTGCTGCGCGCACGCCGCCGCACCGGCAGCCCATCGTCTGCTGCGCGTCACGCTGGACGGGGCGAGCGATCAGCCCGTGTCCGGGCGCCTGCTGGTCTTCGCCACCCTGGCCAAGGACGCCCAGGCCGCGGCCCAGGACGGAAAGGACGGCAAAGCCGGCAAGGTGGAAGAGGTGGACGTCAGCCCGTTCCGCCCGACGGCGGTGGCCGTGGCGGCGCAGGAGGTCACCGCGCTCGCGCCCGGTGCCAGCGTCGAGATCGACCTGGACAACATTGCCTTCCCTAGTGCGTTTTCCGCGCTGCCGGCCGGCGCGTATCTGTTCCAGGCCGTGCTGGATCCGGACCACAGTTACAGCTATGGCGGCCGCGATGGCGGTGATCTGTTGAGCGAGGTCACCGCGGTGACGCCGGGCAAGGGCAAGCCGTTGCCCACGCTGAGGCTCAGCAAGCAGGTGCCGGTGTCGGACGACCCCTGGCAGGTGTCGCCCCGGGTGCCACAGGCAATCCGCGACGCCATCCCGGAGGCCAGGCTGCATAGCGCGGATGCCTCGATGGTGAGCCCGTCGCTGAGCGCCTTCTGGGGCCGGCCGATCTCCATCCGCGCCCGCGTGCTCACCCCGCCCGGCTACGACGCCAAGGCCGCCGCCCGCTATCCCACGGTGTATGTCACCCACGGCTTCGGCGGCAACTACAACCGCTTTGCCGGCAGCATCGCGGCGACCTGGAGCGCGATGGCGGCCAAGCAGATGCCGCCGATGATCTGGGTGTTCCTGGACCAGGCCACGCCCACCGGCACCCACGAGTTCGCCGACTCGGTCAACAACGGCCCCTGGGGCACCGCACTGACCGAGGAGCTGATCCCCGCGCTGGAACGCCAGTACAAGATGGACGGCAAGGCCAGCGGCCGGTTCTTGAACGGGCATTCCTCCGGCGGCTGGGCCACGCTGTGGCTGCAGACGCGCTACCCCAAGCTGTTCGGCGGTACCTGGTCCACCTCGCCCGATTCCAGCGACTTCCGCGACTTCACCGGGCCGGATCTGTACGCGCCCAATGCCAACGTCTACCGGCGCCCGGACGGCAGCCAGTTCCCGTTGATCCGCGACCAGGGCAAGGTGGTTGCCGATCTGGAAACCTTCGCCAAGCTCGAGCGCGTACTGGGCCCTTATGGCGGCCAGATGACCTCGTTCGAGTGGGTGTTCTCCCCGCGCGGGCCCGACGGCCGCCCGGTGCCGATGTTCGACCGCGACACCGGCAAGGTGGACCCGGCCGTGGTGGCCTACTGGCGCACCCACTACGACATTTCTGCGCGCGTGGCCGCGCAATGGCCCACGCTCAAGCCGGATCTGGACGGCAAGATCCACCTGATCGTCGGCACCGCCGATACGTTCTACCTGGATGGGGCGGCGCGCAAGTTCCAGGCGGTGCTGGACGGCCTGGGCGCCAAAAGCGACTTCCGCTACCTGGAAGGCCGCACCCACTTCGACCTGTACAAAGAGGGCGAGGACAGCAACGCCCTGATGAAGAAGATTGCCTGGGAGATGTACGCCGTGGCGCGGCCGAAGCGGTAAGCGCGCCCATGCACGGCCGGCACCGTCGATCGGCGGGCCGGCCGTGCACACGCCAAGGCGCAGCGGCCGGCAGTGTCGGTACTCAGGCCGAGCGCTTGGGCAACTCCCACTCCAGCTGCTGCCTGAGCACCAGCAGCAGCACCTGCAGGCGGCCGCCGCGCACCAGGGCGGCGGGCGTCTGCCCGTCCAGCGCGTTCATGGGCTTGCGGAACCAGCCGATCAGCGCCTCGTTGTTGCCGCCGTTCAAGGCCCAGGCGTGGCAGACGATCTCGCCCAGGGCCTCGATGCCGGCGCTGCCCAGCAGCCTGAGGTGCTCCGGCGTGAAGGCGAACAGCGACAGCACCAGCTCGGCGTCGGCGGCCTTGCCGTGATCCACCTCCATCTGCTGGCTGTGCGCGGTGCTGTAGATCGACGCCTGCGCACGGAAATCTTCGGCACGCCGCATGCCGGTGAGCAGTGATGCAATGAGGTCGGCACGTTCCATAAAGCAGTCCAACGATGTGATAGCGCGCACGCTATCTGCCCCGCCCTCGCCGCTCAATCAGGAGTCTCCTGACAGCCGATGTGAGCGTCAGCAGCCGTTACATTCCGCACCGGCCGGCATGTGCGGCGTTGGTGACTTGGCGGCGGCTTCGGCAGCCGGTTGCTGGTGGGACGCGCCTGCCGATGAGCAGCGCCACTGTTCGCAGTGTTTAACGCCCGGATTGCTAGCATCCGGGCGCGTCACTGGCAGCAGCCCGCCCGCAGGGCTGCAGTATTGGAGTGTCACCTCATGAGGAGTTGTCAGATGCCCTGGAAATCCGCTCTCACCGTGCTTGCCCTGTCCACCGCCGCCCTGCCGGCGGTGGCCCAACCCGACCGCCAAGTGGTCGAAGACATGCTCACCCGCTCAGCCAATGTCTGCCCCGGCCATAGCACCGACCGCACCTCGCCCACCGTCAAGGCCGTGCCCGTTGGCGCGCTGCGGGTGATGCTGGAACGCGGCCTGGTCATGTGCCCCGACCGCCGCCTCGATGCCGCAGCGCCCGCAGTGTTCTACGGCCGCCTGGGCGTGTTCGCCTGGAACCCGGAAGTGCCCGCCAGCTCGGCGGTGATCGTCAAGCAGATCGGCAGCATGACTCGCGCCGAGGACTACCCCGTCGAGACCCTGGTGTGGGACGCCAAGGGCACCGCGCTCAAGCAGCAGACCGTGCCGATGTTCGAGCCCCGGCCGGGCGCGGCGGTGTTGTACAAGGTGCGTTGAGGCTGACGCGCGATAGCAGTGCCGATTCGCCCGGCTGCACGCAATGTAGTTGCGTCGCTTGCAGTCCGGGCTCTGCCCATACTCAACTCCAGCATGCTGCGCAGGAGGATGCATGAGACACCCACTGGCCTTGGCCGGGCTTGCATGCATGGCACTGGGCTTCTCCGTTCCGGGCTGCAGCGCAACGCAAACAGGCGCCAACACCATGACCAACGAACAAGGGTGCGTCCGGCAACGTGGCGGTCCGCAAGACCCCGGCACCAGCCCGCCACCGGTCATGGAGGCGTGCCTGGGTCCGTACAAGTTGCAGATTCCCGCCAACTATTTCGACGACCAGATGGGGCCGAACTTCGATGGCAGCTTCGGGCTGTATCTGGAATACCCGGAGTTGAACGCGTTCGCTCCTGGCGAGCGTGCCCACCTGAAGCTGGACGTGGCCACCCGCACCGTCAATATCGGCTATCGCTATCTTGACCGCGTGGACCCCGATGCATTTCTTCGGCGGCAGTACACACCGGACGGCGCAACGCAAGACACGCCAGAGGCGGATATCAACACGCGCATCAAGGGAGAAGAAAAAGACGGGCTCACGCCGTACTACGCCAACGTCGCTGCGTACCGCGAGCACTATCTGGCGCAAGGACTGAAACCATCCAATTCCATCGTGGAGGCAAGCTACTACAAGGATTGGTATGTCAGCCGCGACGCTCAAGGGAACATCGAGACCATCATCAAGTGCACCTCCCGCGAGGTCGAACAGTCCGGCGTGGAGTTCCGTGAGGGCAAGCTTGTCCGCAGCAAAGAGCGGGAACTTCCCACCTGCGCGCACGTGTTCGTCATTCCGGAGATGAAGGTCGCAGTGGAAATCAACTATGTGCGCGTTGCATTGAAGGACTGGAAGAAGATCCAGGACCGCGCGCGCGGCGCACTGAAAGACTTCATGCCGGCGCACGCTGGCGCGTTAGCCATCGACATGAAGGTGCTCTAAGCGCTGCCTGCGCTTCGCACTGGGACCGTTTTTCAGCCGGCGTCGATGCCGAGGCCGGACAGTCGCGCGTCCCGGCGCGCAGCATCGGCGATTGCGCTCCCCACCATGTGGATCAGCAACGGCACCGCCCAGCTGGCCCATAGCAGCGCCGCAATGGCGCCCGGCGAAGGCACCATGCCGGCCCCCACCGCCGCATAGAGCGCGATGCGAAATACCACCGGCGCCAGGGTCACCAGATACGCCCGCACCATCCAGCCTCGGTGCCGGCCAACCCGCCCGCGACGGATGGCCACCAGGCCCACGGACGCCATCACCAGCCAAGCCGCTTCCGTCGCTGCGAAGGCCACGCGGATCGCCATCGGGGCCGGCGAGGTGGCGATCAGCCCGGTGGCGCCAAGCATCGCCACCAACATGCCAACGAAATACGCACGCCCAACCCAACGGTGCACCCATGCGTGCCTGCGCCAGCCTTGCGTGGCGAACTGCAGCGTGCCCAGGGCGATGCAGGCGGCACCGCCACCCAGGTGGCACCACAGCCAGCCGCGCCGGGTCAGGAACATGGCGTATGCCGGCGACTCCAGCGCGGCGTACTTCAGGTACACGTGGCGCACAAACTCGGCCGCGAACGCCGCCAACGCAAGCCACAACAACGCCCACGCCACACGGGCAAACGGCCTGCTACCCGCTACCTCGACACCTTCGCGCATCGGATCGACTCGCATGCCCCGCTCCTTCGGCCAGCCGGCTCTCGGCAGCGGAACGCTAGCATGGGCACGCAGCAGGAGCGTGGGCGCAGATCGTAGGTGCGGCGGGGGGGAAGACTTACGCCTGGCGCTGCATTGCGTGCGACACCGGGGCAACACCGTCACCACCGAGCCGCTGCTCGTAAATCTGGTCGACCACACCGCGTACCGCGCGGGCGGCATTGAAGATGCTCTCGCCCAGAACCGACAGACTGGTGGCGTCCAGCGGCTTGCCGCTGCACACCGCCACCATGTCGCTCTGCGCAGTGATCGTGCGCAGCAGCTTATGGAACTGGTCGATCTGCTGCAGGGTGACGCCGAAGGTGAAGGGCTCTTCGTGCGTTTGCAGCTTGGCCGCTGGCGTGGCGCGTCTCCGAGCGGTAGTCGAAAGGGCTTTCGAAGCAGTCATGGCGTCCGTCCTCGACGTAAGCGGACGGGATGTCCGCAAGGCCAGCGTAATGCGCTCTTTCGGATATCTGAAAACCAGATATTTCGCCCGATTTTTTAGCGAAGCAGAGGCTAGCGCCTCAAGTCGATTTTGTCGGTTCGACCGTCGTGGTAAAGCGCCGAGGCTCACCAGTGATCGGGTCATCGAACGCCAGCGTATGCGCGAATAACTGCAGCGGCCGTTCCGGATCATCAGGCCGCTGATCTTCCAGATCGGGATAGAAGCGGTCATGCAGGATCGGCGCACCCAGCGCGGCCATGTGCACGCGCAACTGGTGCTTGCGCCCAGTGACCGGCTCCAGCCGGTACGTCCACGTGTCCGCACCGCGCGCAACCACATCGATCACCGTCTCGCTGTTCGGCTCACCCACGCTCTCGCGCATGCGGAAGAACGGCTCGCCCGGCTCCAGCCGGCTGCGATGCACATACGGAAACCTCAGCCCCGGCAGCGGCGGTGCCACTGCCAGATAGTGCTTGCGGATGCGTCGCTCGCGGAACAGCGCCTGGTAGATCCCGCGGGTTGCCGGGTTGGCCGAAAACATCACCAGCCCAGCGGTATCGCGATCGATGCGGTGCAGCGGCACCAATGCGGAATTATCGAAGCGGCGCACCAACCGCGTCAGCAGTGTCTCGCGCACATAGACGCCGGCTGGCACAACGGGCAGAAAGTGCGGCTTGCACGCCACCACTACGTGCGCGTCGGCATACACCACCGTTTCCGTCGCCGCGATGACGGGCTCATCCGCAACCTCGCGGAAGTAATAGATCTCCGCACCTAATCGATACGGCGCCGATACCTCCAGCACCTGCTCATTCGCATCCAGCACACGCCCACGCGCGAAGCGGTCACGCCACGTGGCGGCATCCACACTCGGGAAACACGCGCATAGCGCCTCCAGCACCGTCGCCCAGGTTCCCATCGGGAGCTGGAAGTGGCTGGCGGGAATACCATCAAGGATCGGGCGTGTTGAAACCATGGCGACAGCGATACGCGCTCGAACAGATAGGGCTGGATCGTACCTTGCCCGCGTTTGACTGTTGCTCGATCTGTGCAGAGGCATGCGCACCTCATCGGTGAAGAATGACTTTCGGGCGATACGCAGGACACCGCCTTAGGCAATGCTGCTGCTCTTTGCCAAGAGATGGAACTCGATGCGTCGTCCTACGATCTACGCAGCCGTTGCCTGCCTTGCTGCATTCCTTGCGCCGTTTGCCACCGCAGCGCAGACGCCACCGCCTTCATTTACCGCGTGTGCCGACGCTGCGGCACACACACCATTGGCCGGTAGCGAATGCCTGCTCGCCCAGGTGCCGCTGCGTCACGAATCGCCGGATGCCGGCACCATCAACCTGTTCGTCCGCCGTTTGCCGACACCGGACCAGACCAAGCGACGCGGCGAAGTGTGGTTGATCGCGGGCGGGCCGGGCGAAGCAGGTGCCTCGCTGTATCCAATGATCAGCACTTACCGGCGCGCCTTTCCTGGCTATGACCTGATCATTCCGGACCATCGCGGCACCGGGCGCTCCACCCGCCTGTGCCCTGTGCAGGAAGCGCCGCAAAGCGCAAACGGCGTGGGCCTGGCCGGCGCCGAATGGGGTCCGTGCATTGGCGCGCTCTACGCAGATTCTCAACGCACCAAGGCCTTCACCATCACCGAGGCGGCGCAAGATCTTGCCCTGCTGATTCGCCAGCAACGACGCAAGGGCAAGGTGCTGCTGTACGGCGTGTCCTATGGCACGCAGTTGGCACTGCGCACCCTGCAAGTGGCGCCCGTGCCGTTGGACGGCCTGGTGCTGGATGGACTGGTGCCGCCGGAGACTGCCGCGCAGTGGGACTTGAGCCACCGCACCACGGTGGTCGATGCGGTAGGCCGCGCG
The DNA here is from genome assembly GCF_056675575.1 of Xanthomonas sp. NCPPB 3959. Taxonomy (NCBI): domain Bacteria; kingdom Pseudomonadati; phylum Pseudomonadota; class Gammaproteobacteria; order Lysobacterales; family Lysobacteraceae; genus Xanthomonas; species Xanthomonas sp. NCPPB 3959. The sequence continues at coordinate 178,787 of NZ_JBWWVR010000010.1, read as the reverse complement.
CTGCTGGATGACGCCCACACCGCGACTTATCGCGGCGTGCTCGATCGCAGCGACAGCGCCGCATGGCGCACCCAAATCCCCGGCAAAGACCTCAGGCGCTTTCTCGGCATGCTGCTCAACTTCCCCACCCTGCGCGACCGGACTCCCGCCATCATCGATGGCCTGGCCCGCGACGATGCCACGTTACTCACCGCCTCCATCGCCGATCTGCAGACCGCGCTAGCAGCCATGGGCCAAGGCGGCGAGAACCAACCCGCATTGCCGCTGGTCATGCTGATCGCCGCCTCCGAAAACAATGCACGGCCAACCCTCACCCACGAAACCGTCGCGGCCGAAGCCAAGGATGCCCTGTTCGTCAGCCCCATCCCCGGCCTGCTGGTGGACGCCGGCCTGCCCACCTACCCGCGCGACGCCTGGTTCGGCCGCAGCCCCACCACCCTGCCGCGCACGCTGATCATCCACGGCACGCTAGACCCCAATACCCCGTACGCAGGCGCGCAGGCGCATGCCGCATTGCTGAAAGCCGCAGGCCCGGTGACCTTCAGCACCGTTGAGCGTGGTGCGCATCTGCTCGCGTTTGCGGCGCCTGCGTGTTTTGCGAGTGCGGTTGCTGATTTTGTGGCGGACCGGAAAGTTGCTGGACGCTGTCGTGAGCCTGGCGAGTGATGATGGGAAAGGGGGGACAAATGACCCTGACCCAATTCTTTGGACGGCTACGCCGAGCGTGAAGCGGCCAAGGCCATGATCGCGGATGCACGCCAGGCCAACCCGGACGGTGCGCTCACGCTGGGCGCGGACAAGGGCTACGACGCAGCCGAGTTCGTCGAGGCGCTGCAGGAGATCCAGGTTGCCCCGCACATCGCGCAGAACACCAGCAATCGTCGCTCAGCGGTTCCTGATGAAGTGGCTGCAAGCGATGGCTACGCGATCTCGCAGACGAAGCGGAAGTTGATCGAACAAGGCTTTGGCTGGGCCAAGCTGATCGGCAACATCCGGCAGGTGATGGTGCGGGGCTTGGAGAAGGTGGGCCAGGTCTTCATGTTGAACATGACCGCCTACAACCTGGTACGCATTCGCACGTTGGGGCAACTGTGCCTGCACGGCGGGAAAGGAGATGAAAAAGGCGGAAGTCATCTCGAATCCGGCGTTGAAGGCCATGAATCAGTGTCCTGATGGACAATTTTTCGCCACTTCTGGCATGCGACGGAAAATTTACGGTGGTGCAGCATCGCTTGGCAGTTGGTATTTCAGCAGCCTGTTAGGCCCCTCCACCTCAATTGGAGGTAAAGTCATCCCATCCTCAGCGAACAGTTCGACATGCCCGCTAGCCTCGCACCCGCAGCCACCGAAACCACTGCAAGGGTTGACGTGCTCGAATTTATTACGTCTATGACCGAGGCGCTTGCATGGCCATTAGTTATAGGCCTTGTGATCTTTGCTTTCCACAAAGAGATCAAAGCATTGCTACCTAAGCTTGCTTCCCTAAAAGCGGGTGGAGTCGAGGCCTCTTTCACTTTCGGCGATCAAGTCAGCTCTCTCCCCCCCTTACCCACGCCTTCTGCGGATGTCCCGGTAAATGAAGTCCCTGCGGCGATACTTGAGGAGCCTAAACATCAAGGTTCAGCACAAGGCGACCCCCAGCTCGAGCAAGTACCGGGAAGCTCGGCACCCAAGATCGATATAAATCAGACCTCCGAATTCTTCGATTACTGTTATCTCCGCATGGAGCAGATGGACAACGATGATGGTGATCGCATCGAGTGGCTCAAGCTTCTACCTGACAGGACCATTAGTGTCCTTCATGAGGCGCGACTGATAGCCCACCACTCCCCCAGAAGCTCGGTAACTTTGGCTTGGCGAGGAGTTGAAATTACAGCGCGAGAATGTGCAAGAAAGTTTGGCCTCATCGTTTCGGAAACTCATTCGGCACGCACAATTATTAACTTGATTAAGAATGAAATAGCAATCGAAGATTCCACTCTAGAACGATATCTAGAATTGAACAAGCTTCGAAACGACGCTGTACACAGCGAGCATTTCTCGGGATCTCGCGATGACGCACTCCAATACATATATCGAGCAGAGGAGCTTGCAATAAACATCACGATTGAATTTCACCTCGGGCATGCTGGTATCAAAGCTTGACAGAGCGCCACGCGACGGTGGACTCGCCTGCATCCGCGTAGAGTTCGGCAGAGAAGTAACAGGGGTCAGGTTGACTTTTTCTATCTCGTCATCGCTTGTTCAAAACCTGGGCAAGCACATCTTGACCTCCCATACATCCCCCACCCGCCATCCTCGCCGCAGCCTCAACTGGAGAACACACGATGATGAAGTGGATGGGCACCGCGCTGGCCGCGGCACTGCTGGTGACCGGCTGCGCCAAGGTGGAGGGCGAGAAGTTCGTCGGCCACTGGGTCAACGTGCAGACGCAGGAAGAAACGATGGACATCGAGCGCAATGGCGAGACCTTCATGTTCCGCAGCACCACGCCGAAGTTCTTCAGCCGCCAGCCCAAGACCGAGAGCTACCCGGCGGTCTACAAGGACGGGGCGTTGCAGGTCAGCAACGATGGCGAGACGGTGAACTTCGCCATCGACGCGGCCAACGGCCACCTCAACACCGGCGGCGAGCAGTACCAGCGCGTGCCGGCCAAGTAAGGCCGCCGCTGTCACCGGCGCCCGCGTGCAGACCATCACTGCCGCACGCGGGCGTTTTGCATTTGTAGCCCTGCCGGTTTGTCAATATCTTTGCAAGCACGTCCGCGAACGCTCTCAACGCGTCATCGTTGGCCCAGGCGGAGTGACTGTCTGTTGCGATTGCTCAAGCGCTTGCTGCTGCTCTCGCACTTGCGATTGAGCTTGATTGATCGATTGCACGCGCTCAAACGATTGGTTTTCAGGTGTTTGCACCGCCTGCATCGTGGCCATGTCGGCACGAAGGTGCGCTGGGTCGCTCTGAATACCTTGAACCAGAAACACTTTTTCTCCGGCCGCAAGCTTGTCTGTTGGGCTATTGAGCAGCACATGGTCCACACGCGTCAGGCCTTCTTCCTTTGCTAGCACGAGCAGGCTGGCCGTCATGCGCTGACTTGATGCATCCCACTCCCGGCCATGTTGGGCATCGAGCTTTTCCACGCCACCTTTGATTTGTTGGTATAGCGCGTGATCTGCGTGATCTTGCTGCGTTGGCAGAGATGGCCTTGCCGACAATGGCGCTTGTGAATCACGGCTCGGCAAGTCCTGTTTCACATCGTTGACGAGGCTATCCGTACCAGACCCTGGCTCCGGCCTACCGTGTTTGCGCTGCAGTGGTGCAACGTGCTTGTCGTAATAGTCGCCGTAATACTGCTCGTACGTCTTACTCGGCCCAACAGAAGGCTGCTCAGTCTTGAATACCTGGGCAATCTGATTCAACGCTGCATCACGTGTGATTTGGCCTGCCATCTGCTGATCAGCAATTGCTTCGTACTGCTTTGGTCTCGTACCGCTACCAGCGATACCGATATCGGGACCTTGATGATTCAGAATCTCACGCCGGACCAACGCATTACTGAGTGTTGCGGCAGCTTCGCCGCGCAGCATGTTGGTGACATACGCATGCTTGGAGGAATAATCGGGTTCCTCGGTAAACCGATGATGTCCGATCTCATGTGAGAGTGATCCAGCAAGTCTTTCACCCTTGCCAATCGCGTTCTGGTCAATAACGATTTGCTTGTCAGGAATTATGTAGGTGCCCCCGCCGGCATTGCCCCACACAACACCTATGCCATCACGCTTGAGCTGAGACAGGCCTGCTTGAAGCGTGGGCGACTGACTGACAAGCGGCGTGAGCGCGGGGTCCGTCAGCGGAGAGGCAGGACGTACACCGGCGGAAGATGCAGCCGCTTGTTGCGGCTGTGGAAATCTTGAGTCTTCATTGGCTTCCATCATGCACTCCTTTGCTCGAGTAACTACGCTCTCAGCTTATAGCTTGTTAATCGAGATATAGCTCAAGTGCGACTGGTCTTGCGTCAGACCGAAAGTGACTTTTGCACCATCAACCTTCATCACCCAATAAGCTCTCGAATCGGGGGCGTCTGGCCGGGGCGGGTAAGGAACAGCGTCCACCCAAGGTGCATCTGCGAAGGCCGGACCAGGCGGAAAGAAATCGATCACTAATTTCCCTTGAGATGGATTGCCTGTTGTATTACTCAACTCAATACGCTGCAATTTTTCACCAGCCAGTGTCCCGCTCTCGCTGACTTGCAGTTCTCTTTCCCCGTCTGACTGGGTCGGTCGGAGTTGCGTGTGAAGCTGAGCACTAATGGCTGCGATGTCCCGGAAGTCAGTGCCGATCAAACGATCCACATCTTGCTTGAGGCGTTCCGTCACGTCTTTGCTCCTGGTTTCAATGGGGGGCTTGGTAGCTGCTACAGCTGAGTGACTGCGTGGAGTGCTAGAAACACATCCCGAATGGAGGGTGCACGCCAGTAGCCCAAGCGGCAACAAGATTGCTCGCGGGAAGGCGGCATGTCCCCAGCCAAATGGCAGACCATGTGATCCCCGAATGCGAAGGGCCATTTCTCTATCCCGCGCTAGAACTGTCGTGGAAATCTAGCACGGCAATATCCACCTGGATAATCAAAGCGCTGCCGCCAACGGCGACAGTATGTCGGGAGGTCCGAACTTTTTATGGTATGCAGACGTTGCACGGTATCGTTTGTATCGGCGGCTCCAACGCCCAACGGCGAAATGATCCTCGCTTGCGCGAATCGCGTTACCGGCCGTCGATGGCGCTTGCACCCGGGCTTCATGGGGTGGAATGCGCCGGATCAGGCTGAGCGTTCGTGCGGGATCAACTCCCTTTTTGATCCGTCACCGATACGCCTTAACCCTTTCTACATCCCCCACCCGCCATCCTCGCCGCAGCCTCAACTGGAGAACGCACGATGATGAAGTGGATGGGCACCGCGCTGGCCGCGGCACTGCTGGTGAGCGGTTGCGCCAAGGTGGAGGGCGAGAAGTTCGTCGGCCACTGGGTCAATGTGCAGACGCAGGAAGAGACGATGGACATCGAGCGCAATGGCGAGACCTTCATGGTCCGCAGCACCACGCCGAAGTTCTTCAGCCGCAAGCCCAAGACCGAGAGCTACCCGGCGGTCTACAAGGACGGGGCGCTGCAGGTCAGCAACGATGGCGAGACGGTGAACTTCGCCATCGACGAGACCAACGGCCACCTCAACACCGGCGGCGAGCAGTACCAGCGCGTGCCGGCCAAGTAAGGCCGCCGCTGTCGCCAGCGCCCGCGTGCCGACCTTCACCGTCGCACGCGGGCGTTTTGCGTTTGTGGCTCTGCCGGCGGCGCCGATCGGCCTGCGCCTGCCCCAAAGAAACGCCAAGCCTGAGGCACCGCCCGTCGCTCCGCCCGCTCTCCCCTGCCATCCAGCGCGCGCAAGCCTTACAGTGCGCAGGCACGCCAGGGTCATGGCGTTGCCCGACCGATCAATCCAGCAACTACGAGGGTGTCATGAGCAAGGGGATGGACCAGAAAAAGAGCCAGAAGAAAGAGCCGGCCAAGACGCTGAAGGAAAAGCGCGCGGCCAAGCAGGAAAAGAAGGCCAAGTAAGCCGCCCGGCCTGCCAGACGGCGAACGGGGTCAGGCGGATGCCTGACCTCGCGTTTTTAGGGCTAACACCAGGCGTTGAGCACGCGCGTTCCGCCTGTTCGTCATGAGCCGCTAGGCCATCGATCTGAGCGACCAATAGCACCAGCGCCTCACGGCACTGGCTGCTTTTTTGCAGGGCAAGGCGATCACACCGGCAGTTTGGTCGCCACGATCCGCATGGATAGGGTTCAACGACGACAGGCTTCCGCTACGGCGATGGCCCAGCTCGGACGCTTCATACCGCCACGCCACGAAACGTCTCCAGGATCCGCGCTGCGTCCTGGGAGGGCGGCAGGCCGAAGGTGCGTGCGTATTCCCGGCTGAACTGCGTTGCGCTTTCGTAGCCCACGTCCAGGGCGGCGGCGGTGACGCTCTTGCCGTGCGCGGTGAGCAACTGGCGCGCCTGCAGCAGCCGCAGTTGCTTTTGGTATTGCAACGGGCTGAGCGCAGTTGCCGCCTTGAAGTTGCGATGAAACGCCGACTCGCTCATGGCCGCCTGGCCGGCAAGCGTGGCGATGCGCAGGGGTTGGGCGTAGTTCGCGCGGATCCAGTGGATCGCCTTGCGCAGCCGTGCCAGCGTGGAATCGGGCGTTGCCACGGCCCGCAACACGCCGCCCTGCGGGCCCTGCAGTGCGCGGTACAGAATCTCGCGCTCGTAGGCAGGCGCCAGTGCCGGGATATCGGCGGGGCATTCCATGAGGCCCAGCAGGCGTACCCAGGCGTCCAGCATTTCCCCGGTCATGCTGGCGACGCAGAACGACAACGCATCGGCGCCTGCCGCGGAGGTGGCGGCCTGCGCGGGTAGATCGTGCAGCAGGGCGGCGATGGTTTCCGGGTCGAGCGTGAGGCTGACCGCAAGATAGGCAGCGCCGTCCGGTGCGGGGTGCACCTTGCCGATGGCGGGAAGGTCGACAGTCATGACGAAGTAGCTCGCCGGGTCGTAATGCAGCGTGCGGTCTCCCACCGTCATCGACTTACCGCCCTGCAGGATCAGGTTGATCATCGGGTCGTAGACCGCTGCCAGCGCGTGTTCCGGCACCTGGCCCTTCACCATCGCCACGCGCGGGATGCCGGTCTCGGTGCGGCGGTTTTGGGCATGCCGGGTGAGCCGCTTGAGCTCGATAAGTGCTGAATTCATTCGTTATCAGACTACGCCGCGGCCCGCCCGACAACCGCAAAAAGCAGGATCAGGCAGGCCCGTGCCGGCTTCGGGCAGGCACCCCGGCGCCCTGCCCTCTAGCCTGAGGACACCTTCAGACAAGAGCGCAACGCCATGAATATTGCAGTCATCACCGGCGGTAGCCGCGGTATCGGTGCCGCCACCGCCCTGGCCAGTGCCCGCCGTGGCATGGGCGTCATCCTGACCTATCACCAGAACCCGCTTGCGGCCGAATCGGTGGTGGCGCGCATTGCGGCCGATGGCGGCAAGGCCATCGCGTTACCGCTGGATGTAGGCGACACACGCAGCTTCGCCGGGTTCGCTTCGGCCGTGCAGGAGACGCTGCACACGGTCTGGCAGCAGGACACCCTGGCCGGGCTGGTGAACAACGCCGGCTACGGGGTGTTCAACCCGATCGAAACCGTCGATGAGGCGCAGTTCGACGGTCTGTTCAACGTGCATCTCAAGGGGCCCTTCTTCCTCACCCAGGCGTTGTTGCCGCTGCTGGGCCGCGGCGCGGCGATCGTCAACCTCACCAGTGCCACCACGCGCGTGGCGTTTGCCGGGGTTGCGCCGTATGCCGCGTTCAAGGGCGGGTTGGAGGTGCTCAGCCGCTACATGGCCAAGGAGTTCGGCGAGCGCGGCATCCGCGTCAATGCGGTCTCGCCGGGGCCCATTCGCACCGAACTCGGCGGCGGTCTGACGCCGGACTTCGAAGCCATGCTGGCGGCGCAGACAGCGCTGGGCCGCGTTGGAGAACCCGAAGAGATTGCCAACGTCATCGCCATGCTGTTGTCCGATGATGCGGCCTGGATCAACGCCCAATCCATTGAGGTTGCGGGTGGGTATCACGTGTAAGCCTTACCCGACCACAGTGCTCTTTTGCCGATAGCACGCGCGACATCCAACTTTCTCAAGATCGCGGCAGGAAGCGTTGCGCAGCAGAAGCACGGCGAGTGCCTGCGGGCTTCGGCTACGGTACGGATCAAGCTGCCAGCCGCTTGATCCGTGACGGCAGGTCGCCCAGCGCGCGGTGCGCCTGTTCCAGCTCATAATCGGCCTGCAGGCCCAGCCAGAAGCGCTCGGTCGTGCCCAGCGCGGCAGCCAGGCGCACGGCGGTGTCGGCAGTGATGCCGCGCTTGCCCAGCACGATCTCGTTGATGCGGCGCGGCGGCACGGCGGTGGCCCGCGCCAGTGCGTTCTGGCTGATGCCCATCGGCTCGAGAAACTCTTCGAGCAGGATTTCGCCGGGGTGGATGTTGGGTAGGACTGTCATGGACAGATGCCTCGTGCTCAGTGGTAATCGACGATTTCGACCTCGGCGACATCGCCCTCCATCCATCGGAAGCAGATGCGCCATTGGTCGTTGATCCGGATGCTGTACTGCCCGCGCCGCTCGCCCTTCAACGCTTCCAGCCGGTTGGCAGGTGGAATACGCAGATCGTCGAGGTGCGCGGCACCGTTGAGCATGCGCAACTTGCGGCGCGCGACCGGCTGGATGTCGGCCGGCAACCGGCGGGAGCGCTCACCCAACCAGATCTTTTCGGCTTCCTTGTCGATAAAGCTCCTGATCATGTGCTGACCATAACGTGATCCGTTATATGACGCAAGCCGTCATAGCTGCGAGATCGCCCCTGCCGCCTTGCCGCTTTGCCGAAGCTCTGGAGCGGCGCAACCTCCATCAAAACAATGCACCCTGCACCGGCTCGCTGGGAGTGGCTCCAGAACCGGCACTGGATGAGGAGCACGGCTTGCCCGACGTCTTGACGCTTCCTGCATCACCTCGATCTAGCGCAAGTCGTCGTCGGTGCCGTCCGCTCCTGCATCAAGCTGCTGCAACACGCGATCGAAATCGCTCACGAACAGCTGGTCCTGCACGATACGGTACTTTTCGAACTCGCTTTCCGCATGCGCTTTGGCGATCTCGGCGGTGACGCGCCCTGCGTCCTGCAACACCTGCCGGTCGGTGGCTTCGATGAAACGATTCAGACGCGTTTCCCAATCCTGCATGGTCATCGGGATCTGCCGCAGCGCCATGTCCTCGGCCAGGTCCAGATAGGCCGATACAAGGCGTTGCAACTGCGCCATCTCGCCGGTGGTCAGGTAGTTCTTGGCAACCGCCACATCGAACTTCTGGATCTTCCCGCGCGGTGCATCGGCCCAGGTGGTCAGGCCCATGTGCTGCTTGCCGGCATCGGCGCGGTGGTAGACGACTTCCGCCGCGGTTTGCCCGTGGATGGCCCAGTGCAGCTTGTTCTGCACCGTGGCGAAGAACCGTTGGGTTGCCTGCGCCGTGGCGTCGTAGTCCAGGGCGGTGGCGTAGATGTCGGTGATCTTCTGGTAGAACTTGCGCTCGGAGAGGCGGATCTCGCGGATGCGCTGCAGCTGCTCTTCGAAGTAGCGCTTGCCGAGCACCGTGCCGTCGTTCTTCAGGCGCTCGTCGTCCATCGCGAAGCCCTTGATCGTGAAGGACTCGATGATGGTGGTGGCCCACTTGCGGAACTGCACCGCGCGCTCGGAATTGACCTTGTAGCCCACGGCGATGATGGCCGCGAGGTTGTAGTGCTTGGTGTCGTAGCTCTTGCCGTCGGTGGCAGTTATTCGAAAATTTCGAATAACTGCATCTGCCTGCAACTCGTTGTCAGCGAACACCTTTTTCAGGTGGTAGTTGATGGTGTGGGTTTCTACATCGTAGAGCTGGGCCAGCATCTTCTGCGTCAGCCAGACGTTTTCGTCGGCATACGCCGCCTGTACGCCGCCCTCGCCTGCGGCGGCCACGAAGGTCAGGTATTCGGCCGCCGACGAGCGGACGAGAGAAATTTCATGCTTTTTCGCCATCGATGCCTCCCATGCTGGCGATACCGCACAACCAGGCGTTCTTCGGCCAAGAGGTTATCCGGGCACGCCCGATGACGGTGATAGGCGAACGTGCCGTTCTGCCGTAAGTGATGTTGCCATTGCGCCGGCTTGCGTCCATCAGAACAACGACCCCTGCACGGGCAACGCAGTGGGTGGTTCTGTTGCTGGCTTGGCGGGTGCCGCCTGCTGCTGCGCACCCAACCGCCACGCCAAACCTGAGATGCGTGCGGCGTGCCGGGCGAGCGCGCTGCGGATGACCGCTTCGCTGCCGGCCAGGTGCAAGGCGCGGCGGGCGCGGGTGATGCCGGTGTAGAGCAGTTCGCGGCTGAGCACGCGAGCGTCGCGGGTGGGCAGTTGCAGCCAGACGGTGTCGAATTCGCTGCCCTGGGCCTTGTGCACGGTCATGGCGAAGGCGCTTTCGTGCGCGGGCAGTGCGGCGGGGTGGAAGCCGCGCACCTGGCCGTCGCCGTCGCCTTCGAACCAGGCGACCAACGGGCCTTGGGCACGGCTGTCGGTGCTTGGGACGTGGCGGTTGGCGGTGGCGCCGGACTGGCCTGGTCCTGAAGACCGGCTTTCGTCGCTGCGCCCTGGAGAGGGACTCGCCTCGCTGCGCAGGCAGATGCCGACGTCGCCGTTGAACAGGCCGTGGCGGTAGCTGTTTTCGGTGATCAGCAGCAGGCGGCCTTGGAACCAGGGCGAGGCGCTGCCGAGGCGGCGGGCGCCGGAGCCGGCGTCGGCCAGCAGTTGTTCGATGCGGGCGTTGAGGCCGCGCGCGCCTTGCGGGCCGGCGCGTACGGCGGTGAGCAGGCGCAGGCGCGCGGCATCGCGCAGGGCGGCGGCCGGGTCTTGCGCGTCGGCCAGCGCGCGCCAGTGCGCGAGCAATGCGTCGCGGCCCAGGGCTAGCGGGTCTTCGCCGTCTTCGTGGAAGTGCACGCCGGCCAGCTCGCCGCTGCGCAGCAGGGCCAGGGCGGTGTCGGCGTCGCCGGCGCGGATGGCGTCGGCCAACGGGGCGAGTGCGAAGTCGTCTGCCTGGCGATAGCCGCGTAGCAGGTGCACGCGGTGGCCGGCGAGGCCGCCGGTGTGGGTGTGGCTGACGGTCTGGGTGCTGGCAGGCGTGCTTCCAGTGGGCGCGCTGCCGAGCAGGGGCTGCAGCGCCTGTGCGTCGTGCGGCTGCAGGGTATCGCCGGGGCCGGCGGCCTGCAGGATGGCGGCGAGCACATCGCCGGCTTCCACCGAGGGCAGCTGGTCGGCGTCGCCGAGCAGGATCAGCTGGGTGCCATCGGCCACGGCTTCGACCAGCTTGCACATCAGCGGCAGGTCGACCATGGAGGCTTCGTCGACCACGATCAGGTCGAACGGCAGCGGGTTGTCGGCGGTGTGGCGGAACTGCGGGGAATCCGGGATGACGCCGAGCAGGCGATGCAGGGTGCTGGCGCCGGTGGGCAGGGCGTCGGCCAGGTCCGGGTCGATGCCGTTGGCGATGGCGCGCGATACGGCGGCGCGCAGGCTCTCGGCCATGCGCTCGGCGGCGCGGCCGGTGGGCGCGGCCAGGGCGATGCGCGGGGCTGGGGTGTTGGCTGCCTGGGCTTGCGCGATGCGCAGCAGCAGCAGGCGGGCGATGGTGGTGGTCTTGCCGGTGCCGGGGCCGCCGGTGACCAGCAGCAGGGTGCGGCGCAGGGCGAGGGCTGCGGCCTGGGCTTGGCGGTCTTGGTGGTGGGATGGCTCGGGCAGGCCCTTACCCTCTTGGTGGACAGATGGCTCGGGCAGGCCCGTACCCTCACCCGCCCTTCGGGCACCCTCTCCCGGGGGGAGAGGGGTTGGGTCCACGGGGTGAGTGGTTGGGGTCGCGTCCGGGAATAGCTGGGCGAACAGCGGTGCCAGCGTGGCTGCGTCGAAGGGCGGCGGTGACTGGGCGGCGATGCGTTGCAGGCCTAACGCCAGGCGGCGTTCGTACTCGCGGTAGCGGCGCAGGTAGAGCAGGCCGTGTTCGAGGACTAGCGGGCAATCGGCGGCGGCGGGGTCTTCAGGATGCGGTTGGTCGACCCAGCGCGAGGCGGCCAGGGTGCGTTGCCAGTCGGTGGGATCTGGGAAGGTGGGTGATGGGCCGTCGCGTGGGTCCAGCAGCATGGCGGCGCGGGTGGGGTCCAGCCCTGCGTGGCCGCTGGTGACGGCCAGAGAGGCGAGTGCGGCGCCGGCCAGCACCTGGGGGTCGGTGTCCGGGGCCAGGCGTTGCAGGCTTTGGGCGAAGGCGAGATCCAGCGTGCGTAGGGCGCCGGCCTGGTTGAGGGCGGTTAGGAGGTTTGGGTGGTTCATGGGGTGGGCGTTCCCATGGTGGACGTACCCTCACCCCAACCCCTCTCCCGAGGGGAGAGGGGCTTTAAGGCGTCACTGGAAAGAGGCTCGGTGGGGTTGCCGGCGAACAGGGCGTCCAGAGCTTCCACCAGGGCTGGGTCGAAGCGCCAGGCGTGGATGCCGGGGACAGGCGTGATGGGTGCAGGCGTGTCGGACATGGCGTCGCTGGCGGGGTCGGAACCGGAGACGGAGCTGGCGCCGTTGACGGAGTCGGAGTCGGAGTCGGAGTCGGAGTCGGAGTCGGAGTCGGGGTTGGAGTTGGAGTTGGAGTTGGAGTTGGAGTTCGAGTTGGAGTCGAAACCGGAACCGAGGATGGAGCTGGAGTCGGCTGCGGGGTTACGGGTGGCATCCAGGCCGCGGCAGAACAGGTAGCGCACGCCGCCGAAGTCGCGGGCGTAATCGTAGGCATCGCCCAGGCGGAAGCGCAGCCAGCGGTGCAGGGCGACGGTGTAGATCAGCGCCTGCAGCTCGTACTCGCTGTGCGCCATGGCGCGGGCCAGGGCGTCGGCGTCGTAGCTGGGCAGGCGGTTGGATTTGTAGTCGAGCACGTACCAGCGGCCGTGCACGGTGTAGGTGAGGTCGATCAGGCCGGTCATCAGGCCTTCCAGCCGCTGGCGCACACCGAAAGCCTGGCGGTCGCTCACCACGCCGAAGCGATGCAGCAATGCGAGCAATGCCTCCACGCGAGTGGGCCGCATGGCGAAGTGGAATTCCATCTCGTTGCGGCGCTGCGGCTCGGGCACGGCGGCCAGGGTGGTGCCTTCGGGCAGGGCGACGGTGAGGGTGTGGCCGATCAGGGCGGTGAGCATGGCCAGGCCGTCGTCCAGTTCGTCCTGGGTGTAACCGCCGCGTTGCAGCGCCTCGAGGATGGCGGCGGCCTGGCCCTCGGGTGCGGGCTGGCCCGGGCGCCAACCCTGCCAGGCGGCGAAGTCGCAGCGCTCGAATACGTCGTGCATCACCACGCCGAAGCGGTTGCCGGCAAAGCGCGGGTCGAAGGCGTCGACCTCGGCGGCCACCGCGATCGCCTCATGGCCGGACGGCTCGTCGCTGCCGCCACTGCCGACCACGGTGGCGCTGGCCATCGGGTCGGTGGCGGCGCCGGCATCGGCGTTGGCCAGCTGGGTGAAGCTGTAGACCCACCACTCCGGGGCGATATGCCGCTGCGGGGTGCGCGCGGGCGGCACCTGCGCTTCGATCGGTGGCGGCAGGCGCGGCAGGTTGGCCGGTGGCGTGGATGTGTCGACCACCACTGCGTCCTCGCCTGCCGCGCCCTGCAGCGCGTCGAGCACGCGCAGCATGCCGGACAACGCCGTGCGCTCGTGCTGGTGGAACGGGCCGCTGGCGATCCACAGCGCGTGCTCGGCGCGGGTCAGGCCGACGTAGAGCAGGCGGGCGTCTTCGGCGCGTTGTTCCTGCTTCCAGGCGGCTTCGGCGGCGCTCCAGGTGGGGTCTTCCTTGTCTGTCTTCCAGTGCAGCTGGCGGCCGAGCTCCGGCGCATGCACCACGCAATGGCGGCCGGCGCCCTTGTCGCTGCGGCCGATGCCGATGTACGGCAGGAACACCAGCGGATATTCCAGGCCCTTGCTCTTGTGCAGGGTGACGATCTGCACGCGGCGCGCGTCCGATTCCAGCCGCAGCTGCTGGGCTTCGTCGTTGTCGTCGGCATTGGCGATGCGGCGCGACAGCCAGTCCACCAGACCGTGCGGGCCGAGCGCGCGGGCGTCGGCCTCCTGCAGCAGTTCGGCCAGCTGCAGGTAGTTGGTGAGGCGGCGTTCGCCATCGACCAGGGCGAGCAGGCGTTGCCCGTGCGCGGCGCCCAGGTCGCCGATCAGGGCGAGCGGGCCACCGCGTTGCCAGCGCTCGCGCCAGTCCAGCGCCTGCTGCTGCCAGCGGCGATGCCGCTCGCCATCGTGTGCGAGCGCGGCGATGGCGGCGGCGTCCGCGCCGATCAGCACGGTGGCCAGCGCGGCGCGCAGGCGGCTGTCGTCGCCAGGGTCGAGCAAGGCCTGCAACAGGGCCAGCAGCTCCAGCGCTTCGTCGGTAGCGAACAGGCTCTGCTTGCCGGCCGCCACGGCGGGGATGCCCACCGCGCCCAGCGCCTGTTGCATGCGCGTGGCCTCGCCGTGGCTGCGCACCAGCACGGCGATATCGCCGGCCTGCACCGGGTGACCAGTGATGGTGGCGGTGCCGTCGCGGCCACCGGCCAGCCAGCCGCGGATCGCTGCCACGCAGGCGGCGGTGGCCAGCTCGCGGGCGCGGCCGGCGCTCCAGGGTTTGGGCTTGCCTTTGATTGGCGGTGGCGGTTCCGGCGCGCGCCACAGCGTCAGCGCCGGAGCGGCGGCGCCATTGCGTTGCAGGTCGGCATCCACCCGCTTGGTACCGGGCTGCACCGGGTGGAAGGCGATGCCGTCGGTGAGGAAGGCCTCGGTGTAGCCGGCCTGCGCGTACAGCGCATCGATGGCCGCCAGCACGCCGGGGCGCGAGCGGAAGTTGTGGCTCAGCGGCGGGGCGAGTTCGGCAGTGACCGCGGCGGCCAGATAGGTGCGCACATCGCCGCCACGAAAGCCGTAGATGGCCTGCTTGGGATCGCCGATCAAAAACAGCGCCGGCTCCAGGCCGGCCGCGCGTGCGAGCGGGCCTTCGCCGAACACGTTGGAGAAGATCGCCCACTGGCGGTCGTCGGTGTCCTGGAATTCGTCCACCAGCGCGATGGCGTATTGCGCGCGCAGCCGTGTGACCAGGGCATCGGCTTGCGCGCCTTCCAGTGCGTGCGCAACGCCATCGACCAGGTCGTCGTAGGTCTGCACGCGGCGCTGGCGCTTGAGCAATGCTAATCGTGCGATGGCATCGTCGCGCAATGCGTGCAGCAGACGGATGCGGCGACGGGTGCGCCATTCTTCGACACGGGCCAGCGCGGTGAGATAGCCGTCGATCTCGTGGCTCAGCGGCGAGGCAGGTGTGCGCTCAACGAACTTCTTGTTGGTGCCGGCCGCCAGTTCCGCGGCGGTGAGTTTGATCAGCTTGGGGTGCGGCGCGGTGTGCATCGATGGCGCAGCGGCGAAGCTATCGAACCAATGCCACAGCGCTGTTAGCCACTCGGGCTTGTAGCTGACCTTGCTCAGGATGCCGCCGTCGATGGCGGCCATGATGGTTTCGAAAAATGCGGTGCCGTGGGACTGGAATGCGGCGGACAAGGCGGTGCTGGCATCTTGCACGGCCTGCAGCAGCGCGGCCGCATCGTCGGTGGTTGTGGCCACCGCCGGCAACAGCGTCGGATGGCGCACCAGCGCGCGCAGATCGCTGGCCAATGCATCGGGGCCGCCCGACCACAGCGCGATCAGGTCTTCGGCCATCGCTGCGTCGGCGGCGCGCTGGCGCCATAGATCGGCGGCGACTTCGCCGAGCAGTTCGCGGTCGTTGGCGAGCAGTTCCGGCGCGGCGAAGGCCTGGCCGCTTTCCAGCGCATGCTCACGCAGCACGCGCGCGCAGAAACCGTGGATGGTGAAGACCGCGGCCAGGTCGATTTCTTCCACCGCCTGTTGCAGGCGGCGGCGTAAGGCGGCGGGGGTTTCGGTGCCGGTGGCCAGGTGGGTGGTGAGGATGGCGCGGGTGAGGAGGACGTCGGGCGCTTCGTGTAGGAGCGGCCTTGGCCGCGACGGGTCGAGGTCGGTCGCGGCCGAGGCCGCTCCTACAAAAGCCGAGGGAGCGGCGGGTGCCTGCGTTGTGGATGGGTCGGTCGCGGCCGGGGCCGCTCCTACAGAGGCTGATAGGGCGTCGGGTGCCTGCGCTGCCGGCGGTTCGGGCGCGGACGCTCCTACGACGGTTGGCGAACCATCAGGCACCAACGACGCGGCCAGCACCAGGCGTTCGCGGATGCGGCGGCGCAGTTCCTGGGTGGCGGCTTCGGTGAAGGTCACTGCGAGGATCTGGCCGATACGCAGCCCGCGCTCGACCACCAGCCGGGTGAACAGCGTGGCCAGGGTGAAGGTTTTGCCGGTGCCGGCGCTGGCCTCGATCAGGCGTACGCCGTGCAACGGCAAATGCAGGTACGGGTCGGTGACGGGGCCGGCGCTCATTCGGCTTCTTCCTGCGCGCCGTGCCAGTGGCGCCAGCTCTCGATCAAACGCTCCGGATCCAGCGTGGCGTCGACGTTGCCGCGTTCGAGCAGGTCGTACACGCGATGGCTGGTGATGGCGAACTCGGCAAAGCGTTGCGCATCGGCGAACGGGTCGCGGCCGCGGTTGACCAGGCGCAGTTCCGGGCTATGCGATTCGCTCCAGCCGAAGCTGGATTGCCACTGCCCGGCGGCGTCCTTGATGGCCTTGTCCAGATCGTCGCTGCGCGCGGCTTGGTGATATTTCCAGCTGCTGTAGGGCGCGAACGCCAGCGGCGTCTGCAAGCCCTGCCGATACACCTGCAGCAGTGCAGCCAACGCGCTCTGCGCCTGCGTTTGCGACAGCGGTTCGGCGTCGATGGGATGCGGGCCTAAACCGTCTTCGTCTTCGAAGAAGCGCACATACGGCGCGTGCTCGCCGGCGGCGCGCAGCAGCAGCCATTCCAGGCCGTGGCGGATCGCGCTGCGGCCGCTGAGCGCGCCGACCTGCACCCGCCCCACGCCGCTCGCATACCAACCCGGCACCCGGCCGTGCACCTCGGTCTCGCCGATCTGCACCTGCAAGCGGCGCGACTCGGCCGGCGCCTCGCCACGCCACTGCCGGAATGCTTCGGCATACGGGCGCAGTTGCGTCACCCGCTCATCGAGCTGGCGACGCCCCAGCGGACCGGAGGGTAGCAGCGCACGGGCGCGCAAACGCTCGTAGAGCCGGTCGGTGTCGCCCGCCAGTGCGGCGTCGAACACATGCTGCTGCAGGCCGTATTGATCCAAGCCGCGCGTGGGGGCGAGCAGCGGTTCGAGGTCACTGTCTTCGCCGGCCGGATCGGGCAGACGCATGCCCAAACGATGACGCAGGAACTGCCCGGCCGGGTCGGCGAACAGGCGGCGCAAGTCGTCGATCGAGACGCTGGTCGGCAACACAATGTCATCGGCCGGCAACGCACCGGCCACCCACGGCGCGAGCGGCTGCCGCTGGCCGACCAAGCTGTCCACAGCCGGCCGCCATTGGCGGCGATAACTGAAGCGACGCGGGTCGGCGCCGTCTTCGCCCAGCGCACCGAACGCGGCGGCGGCGAAGGGCTGCAACGGGTGGTGCACGACCAGCCTATCGATTGCCTTGGGGTCAAGGTGATATTGCGCAGCGCTGGCCAACAATTCGCTGACCAGCACCGACGGCTCGCGTGCGCTGCCATCGCGCGCATCGGCGCCGAGGTAACTCAGATAAAACACTTCCTGCGCGGAGGCGAACAACTGCAGAAACAGAAAGCGGTCGTCCTCGCGGGTTGAACGATCACCGTGGCGACGACGCTCGGTGCCCAACTCTGCAGTGAGGCGATTGAGCCCGGCGGCCGGATCGCGGCGCGGGAAGTCGCCATCGTTCATGCCGAGCAGGCAGATCGCGCGGAACGGCAACAAGCGCATCGGCACCATGCGGCCGAAACTGATGCCGCCAGTGAGCAGCGGCGCGCGTGTGTCCGACTCGCCCAGCACCGCGGCAAAATGCGCGCGCACCACCTCGGCGGGCACTTTGCCGGCGTATTCGGCGCGCACTGCGTCACGGGCGAACTGGTCGATCAAGCTGCGCAAGCGATCGAGCGCGCGCTGTGCACGTGGTGCGGTGGGCGCTTTTGGAATCAGCGCCTCCAGCAGGCCGAGCAGACGCTCGCGCCACTCGACCGGCGTCATCGCTTCGGCCAATACGGACTGGTGACGTTCGAGCACGCGCAGCAGCTTCAACAAGATATCGAGCGCAGCCAATGCGCTGCCTTCCAGCTGCGGCCATGGCGCCACGCCCTCGATATCGTCGTCGGCGCCGCTGGCATGGCCGAGCAGCAGCCGGTCCAGCGCGAAGCGCCAGGTGTAGGCGTCGTCGCTCGGTGCCTGGTGCTGACGCCGATGCGCCGCATCCAGCCCCCAGCGCGCGCCGGCCGCGTGCAGCCAACCGCGCAGGCGTTCCAGCCCGGCTTCGTCCAGGCCGGCGGCCTCGGCGATCGGCGCACTGGCCAGCAGGTCGAGAATCTCGTGCAGGCCGAAGCGTGCGATCGGCAGGCCGAGCAAGGTGAGGAACACCTCGGCCAGCGGCTCGCTCGCCAACGGGCTGGCATCGGCCAGCGCGTACGGCAGCGCGTCGTCGTTGCCGTGACTGCCGAACACAGCGTCCAGATACGGCACGTACGGGTCGATGTCCGGCGACAGCACCGCGATCTCGCGCGGCTGCAGCGGCGGGTCGAAGCGCGGGTCGTCGAGCAGGGCGCGCAGTTGGTCGTGCAGCACCTGCAGCTCGCGCAGCCGCGTATGGCAGGCGTGCACCTGCAGGCTGGGGTCGTGCAGATTCACCGCCGGCAACACTGCAGGCACGCTCGGTGCACGGCGATGGAACAGGTCGCTTTGCATACGCCGCAGCAAACTATCGCCCAGGCCGCCATCGGCCAGTGCGCGGCGGCCGGACTCCAGCGGATCGGCGTAGGCGGCGATCTCGGCCAGCGGATGCACCACCTCGTAGTCGCCGACCAGCGCCATGAAATCGCGCCCGGCCGCGCCCCAGGCCTGCAGCAGCGGGTTTTCCTGCACCTGCTCGGCGAACAGCTGCACCGCGCCGTCTTCGCGACGGCGTTGCCACAACGTCTGCAGATCGCCCCAGTAACCTTGCGTCGGCGTGGGCAGATAGAAATGCAGCGTGCCCACGCGCGCCTGCGTGGCCAGCACGCGCAGCACGTCGGGCGAGATGTTGAGGATGGCGAAGGCAAACAGGCGCTTCGGCAAGCCTTGCGGCAGCGGACCATCCGGGCGCGCGTGGCGATCCAGATACTGGCCGATGCGGCGCGCACGGTATTGCCGGCCGGACGCGATGCTGCGCCACAAGCGCGCCTGCGGATCATCGGGGTCGGCGCCGCCTTCCCAGCGCAGCAACCAGTCGCGTCGCCAGGCCTGGTACTTCTCGAACACGTTGCCCAGCTCGCCGGCCAGCGCCCAGGGCTTGAGTGCATCGCCATCGGACAGATACCCGGCCAGAAGCGCCAACGCCGCGTCGCTGCCCAGATCGGCCTGCAGCGCGGTATAGAGGCGCCACTGAGTGGTCGCCATGTCCAGATCGTCGTCGGCCGGGCCGAGATTGCATTCCAGCGCGCGCGCGACGAATTCGCCGGGGGTGAGGAATTCCAGATTCGCCGCAACTCCATGCTCGGCCGCCAGCGTGGACTGCAGCCAGCGCCGCATCGCCACCTGCGGAATCAACACCACCTCCGGCTGCAGCAACGGCTGCTCCGGCACCGGCCGGCGCAGCTCCTGTGCGAGCAAGGCGGCCAGCGTATCCAGCGCGTTTGACGGATAGAGGCGAAAATCTGGCGCGGAAGTGGCGTGCATGCGTGCGTGCATTGTGCCGGATGCAGGCGCACTGCGTTGTTTGCGCATGCGCTCGGCGACCGCACGATGGCGATCGGCGCGGTAGACAAACGCGATGGGCCGAGCGTTTCCGCCCGGCCCATCGCATTGCCTCATTGCATGACGCTCGCCGCGATCAGTATTTCTTTTCCAGATTGATCATCCAGGTCTGATCGTCGTTGTTGTCGCCATCGGTAATGCCGCGGTATTCCAGCCGCGTCGACAGGCCCTGCTCGGTCAACAACGCCGCACCGATGCCCACCATCAAACGGTTGCGATCGAACGCGCTTTGCCCGGCGCGATAGAACGGCCCGCCGTTCAAATCGGCGTAACTCAGCGTCGCATCGCCACGGCCCTGGAAGTCGCGCTGATATTCCACGCGCAACTGCGGGGTCAGCCGGCCCCAGGCGACGTCGCGGCGCCATTCCAGCCGCAGGCCCAGGTTGCCGGTGGTGGTGGCCACGTCCATGTCGTCATAGCGCAGTGCGAACGGCGCCACGCCGTCTTCGACATAGCCATCCAGCGTTGCGCGTGCCACATCCACACGTGCGTACGGAGTGATCTGCAGATCGCCACGCTGCAGGTCCGCACCGGTGGACACCGACGCGATCCACTGCTTGCCGTCGCGGTTGCCCTCGGCCATCGAGCTATCGTCGGTGACGAAGCGACGCAGGTCGTAGGACAGCAGCTGGTAGCCCACCAAGGTGTCGAAGAAGAACGCCTTGCCCGGGTGGAAGCTGGCATACAACGCCATGGTGTAGGCGCTGGCCTTGGAGTGGCTGCCGTTCCTGCCCACATCGCTGTCGTCGCGTCCCCAGCCCAGGCCCGCACCGATCGCCAGCGACTGCGCCACCCGGTAATCGGCGCCCACGCTCAGGCCGTCGGTCTGGAAGTCCACCCCGGTGCTGTTGGACTGCTTGTCCAGGCTGCCCGAGCGGATCGCACCGCCCACCCACAGACCCAGGTCGCCCTGACCCTGCGCAGTGCTGTTGCCGCTGCTCGCCACTGCCGGCGCATCGCGGAAGTCGTTGTCGGCCTCCTGCGTGTCCGGGCTGCACGGCTGCGCACTGATGCCGCGATCGGCCTGGCGGCAATGCGAGGTCGGCTGGAAGCTCACCGCGTTGCTGAAGGTGCTGCCGCCGCGATGGGTGGCTTCCAGACGGCGCTGGAAGTTGTCGATCTGCGCCCGCGCAAAACGCCGCGTGGACTCGGACTGCGCATCGATCAGGCCACGCACTTCCGCATCCACGCTGGGGTCGCGGCGCGGCGCGATGGTGAACACCACGCTGGCCGGCACCGACGTGGCGAACGCATTGGACAAGGTGAACTGCACCGTGGCCTGGCCGACGAACGCCGGGTTCGGGGTGAAGGTCAGCATGAACGTGGGCGTCTCGGCCATCGCAGCCGCCGCCGGCGATGGGCCGGAGGCACGCGCCGCCGCCGCAGTGGCGGTACCGCCAGTCCGGGTGATGGTGGCGGTACCGGCAGAGGCCGGCAGCACCGCGACCACGGCCGCAGCCACAAACGGCCCGCCGGTGGCATTGCGGGTCAGATCGACCTGCTGCGCCTCGCCCGGCACTGCCGCGGCAGTCACCGACACCGCCACCGGCCGCGCGTTGACCGTAATGGTCAACGTGACCGGGGCCGAGGTGCCGCCGCTACCGGTGACCGTGTAGCTCACCACATCGGTGCCGACGAAACCGGCGGCCGGCGTGTAGACCAGCTCCAGCCCGTTGACCACGGCGGTGCCGTTGGTCGGCGCAGTGGCAATGGCGATCGAGGCGATGTTGCCGGTGTCGTTGGCGGTCACCGCCACCGTCACCGCGGTGTCGGACATGGTCGCCGCCACATCGGCCACGGCCACCGGCGCCGCATCGCTCACCGTGAAGCTATAGGCCTGCGTGGCGCTGGCATTGCCGGCATCGGCCACCGCGATGGTGAAGGACGAAATGCCCTGCGTGGTTGGCGTGCCCGACAGCGTGCCGTCGCTGGCCAGCGTCAGGCCAGCCGGCAAGGTGCCGCTGGCGATGCTGTAGCGATACGGCGCGACGCCACCGCTGGCAGTCAGCACCTGGTTGTACGCGCTGCCGCTCACCGCCGGTGGTAGCGTAGGCTGCGCCAGCACCAGCGTCGCCGCTGCAATGGTGACCGCATAGCTGCGGCTGGCCTGGGCGGCCGGGCTGGGCGTGCTGTCGGTCGCGGTCAGGGTGAAGTTGAACGTGCCCGACAAGGTTGGCGTCCCGCTGAGCCCGCCGGTCGCAGCGTCGAGCACAACGCCATTGGGCAATGCGCCTGCAGTCAGTGCATAGCTGTAGGGCGCAGTGCCGCCGGTGGCCGGAGCAATCGTCGCCGCATACGCCTGCCCGGCCGTGCCTGCCGGCAAGGTGCTTGCCGGCAACGCCAGGTTCGGGCTCGCCACCGTCAGCGCATAGGCCTGCGCAGCGGTGAAATTATTCGCGTCGGTTGCCGTCACGGTGAAGTTGAAGCTGCCTTCCACCGTGGCGGTACCGGACAGCGTGCCGTTGCTGGCCAGGGTCAAGCCAGCCGGCACGTTGCCCGCGCTGATTGCATACGTGTAAGGCGCGGTGCCGCCGCTGGCGCTCAAAGCCTGGCTGTAGGCCGTGCCACGCATGGCGGACGGCAACGCGGTGGGCGCGATCACGACCACAGGTGCCGCGATGGTCAGCGTGTAGCTGCGGCTGGCCTGCGCGGCCGGACTCGGCGTGCTGTCGGTCGCGGTCAGGGTGAAGTTGAACGTACCCGCCACGGTCGGCGTGCCGCTCAGTGCACCGGTCGCCACGTCCACGACAACACCCGTCGGCAACGCACCGGCGGTCAGTGCATAGCTGTAGGGCGCGGTGCCGCCGGTGGCCGGAGCAATCGTCGCCGCATACGCCTGCCCGGCCGTGCCTGCCGGCAAGGTGCTTGCCGGCAACGCCAGGTTCGGGCTCGCCACCGTCAGCGCGTAGGCCTGCGAAGCGGTGAAGGTGTTCGCATCTGTCGCCGTCACGGTGAAGTTGAAGCTGCCTTCCACCGTCGGGTTGCCGGACAGCGTGCCGTTACTGGCCAGGGTCAGGCCGGCCGGCACACTGCCCGCGCTCACCGCATAGGTGTACGGCGCGGTCCCGCCGCTGGCGGTCAGCACCTGGCTGTAGGCCGTGCCGCGGGTCGCAGCCGGTAGCGCGGTGGGTGCGACCACGATGACCGGTGCCGCGATGGTCAGCGTGTAGCTGCGGCTGGCCTGCGCGGCCGGACTTGGCGTGCTGTCGGACACGGTCAGGGTGAAGTTGAACGTGCCCGCCACGGTCGGCGTGCCGCTGAGTCCACCGGTCGCCACGTCGACGACCACACCCGTCGGCAACGCACCGGCGGTCAGTGCATAGCTGTAGGGTGCGGTGCCGCCGGTGGCAGGCGTGATTGCCGCGGAGTACGCCTGCCCGGCCGTACCTGCCGGCAAGCTGCTTGCCGGCAGCACCAGGTTCGGGCCGGCCACGGTCAGGCTGTAGGCCTGATTGCCGGTGAAGCTCCCCGCATCGGTGGCGGTCACGGTGAAGTTGAAGCTGCCTTCCACCGTTGCGGTACCCGACAGCGTGCCATTGCTGGCCAGGGTGAGACCGGCCGGCAACGTGCCGCTTGCTAGCGCGTAGGTGTACGGCGCGGTGCCGCCACTGGCGCTCAGCGTCTGGCTGTAGGCAGTGCCACGCGTGGCGGCCGGCAGCGTGGACGGCGCAACGACGATCGGCGGCGCGGCGATGTTCAAGGTGTAACCGCGTGTGCCCTGCGAGGGCGTGCCGCTGGTGCTGTCGGTGGCGGTCACGCTGAAGGCAAAGCTGCCCACGCTGCCGGGGGTGCCGGTCAGGGCGCCGCTGCTGCCATTGAGCGTGATGCCCGCCGGCAGGGCGCCGGCGGTGACGGCGTAGGTATACGGCGCAATGCCGCCCGTCGCCGGATTGAGCGCGCTCGAATAGGCCTGGCCTGCAGTGCCGGCCGGCAAGCTGGTCGCCGGCAAGGTCACCGTCGCGCCGGCCACGGTCAACGTGTAGGCACGGTTGCCGCTGGTGGGGCTGCCGCCGCTATCGGTGGCGGTCGCAGTGAAGTTGAAGCTGCCGGTGGCCGTGGGCGTGCCGGACAGCACGCCGGCAGCGCTCAGGGTCAGCCCGGCCGGCAACGCACCGGCGGTGACGGCGAAGCTGTACGGCGCGGTGCCGCCGCTGGCGCTCAGGTTCTGGCTGTAGGCGCTGCCCGCGGTCGCCGCCGGCAGCGATGCCGGCCCGACCGTCACCACCACGTCGTCGTTGAGGATGGTGCCGGCGCCGGTGGCGCGCGCGATGCTGGCGTTGCTGGCACCGGACAGGCCGACGCTGAAGGTCTCGTTGGGTTCGACCGCGGTGTCGCCATTGACGGTGATCGCCACGCCCTGCGCGGTGGTGCCCGGCGCGAACGTCAGCGTGCCCGAACGCGCGACATAGTCGCTACCTGCGGTGGCAGTGCCGTCGGCAGTGGCGTAATTGACCGACACGGTCTGGCCGCTGGCCGCGCTCAGGCTCACCGTGAAGGTCGCCGTGGTGGTGCCGCTGTTGCCTTCGTTGACGCTGACGTCGTCGATCGACAACGCCGGCTGCGCATCGTCGTTGACGATCGTGCCCTGGCCCTGAACATCGCCGGCGCTGGCGCCGCTGACATTGCTGACGTTGACGAAGAAGGTCTCGTTGGGTTCGCTGAGGGTGTCGCCGTTGACCAGCACGGTGAAGGTGGCGCTGCTGCTGCCGGCGGGAATGGTCTGCCCGGTCAGGCTGGAGGCAACGTAGTCCACACCCGCGGTAGCGGTGCCATCGGCGGTGGCGATATCGAAGCTGACGCCGCCGGTGCCGGCCGGCTGGCTCAGCGAGACGGTGAAGGTGGCATTGCTGGTGCCGGCATTGCCTTCGTTCACGGACACGTCGTTGATCGACAGCGTCGGTTGGTCGTCGTTGGCGATGGTGCCGATGGCGCTGTTGGGCGAGCCCACGCTGTAGCCGCTGCCCGCAGCGAGGCTGATCACCACGGTCTCGTCCGGTTCGATGGTGGCATCGGCGGTGGGATTGATGGTGATGGTGCCGCTGATCTGGCCGGCGGCGATCGTCAGCGGGGAACTCACGGCCGCGTAGTCGCTGCCCGAGGTCGCGCTGCCGCCGACATTGAAGGCGACCGACACCGCGCTCTGCGCGGCCTGGTCGAGCGTGACGGTATAGATCAGATTGCCTGCGCCGTCCTCGGGCACGCTGGCCGGAGACACCGTGATCGATGCGGTCGGAAAGTCGTCGTTGACGATGGTGGCGGTGGCGCCGGACGGGCTGCCGATGGCATAGCCGCTGCCGCTGACCACGCTGATCACCACCGTCTCGTTGGCCTCCACCGTGGTGTCGGCGACCGGGGTGACGGAGAAGGTGGCCGTGGTGGCGTTGGCGGGCACCACCACGCTGTTCGGCGCACCCGTGTAGTCGGTGCCGCTGGTGGCGGTGCCGCTGCGGCTGAGGTTCACCGTGGTCGCCGAACTGCTGCTCTGGCTCAGCGTCACCGTGTAGGTGAAGGCGGCGCCGCTGTCTTCGTTGCGGCTGGCCGGGCTCACCGCGATGCTGGCCGACAGCGACGGGGTGATGGTGATGTTGACGGTGATGGTGTCGCCCCGGCCATCTTCCAGGGGGAACGTGTCGCTGGTGGCGCCGTCACCGTTGTGGGTGTAGGTGACGATCTGCGTGCCCTGCGCGCCGCTCGGATTGGGCACCACGATCGTGCCGTGCGCGGGTTGCACACCGTTCCAGCCAACGCCGATATCGTCTGCTCCCGTGCCATCGCAGGTCGTCACGTCGATCTGTACCGAACCGCCCTGCACCACTGTGGCGTTCAGCGTCGGGCAGTAGGTCGAGGCTTGCGCCATCGCCCAGCCTGGCGCCAAGAGCATCATCGCGAACAGGACAAACATCACGGCCAGACGTGCGCGGCCGCCGGTGGCGTCCGCTAGAAACCTACGTTGCTTATTCACTGTCCACACCCCTGGAGCGCGCCATCCCCGGCGCCGGCAACGATCCTCGTGCCTGAAGACAACGTCGCCCTAGTGGGATTGCTCCCTTCGACATTGCGAGGGTATTTGAACAGGAACTGACTAACGAATAAAGAACAAAAACTTAATACTTCATTCCAATTCTGAATAGTTGAGACTTGCTCTATTCAAAAATGACATGTATCTGTGCAAATTATTCCGACACGCAGTCGGCGTTGCACTTACGGGAAGGAAGTCCGCATGAGTGAGTTCTTCTTGGGTCAGATCATGATGACCGGCTTTGCGTTTGCGCCCAAGTATTTTGCGCAGTGCAATGGCCAACTGCTGCCGGTCAATCAGAACCAGGCACTCTTCAGCTTGCTTGGTACACGTTTCGGCGGCAATGGCAGTACCACTTTCGCGCTGCCGGACATGCGCGGGCGCACGCCGCTCGGCTTTTCGCCTTCGGCCGATGCAAACTGGCAGCCCGCACCGCTGACGATCGGCCAAAGCTCCGGCGCTGAGAACGTGTCGCTGCTGCCCAGCAACCTCCCGGCGCACAATCATTTGCTGGAGTGTTCCAGCACTGCCGGCAACAACCGGGGTCCCAGCGGTCGCTCTTTCGGCACCAATGCCAGCACGAGCGGTCCGGCCACCGCGCTGTATGCGGCGCCGGGGACACTGGTGGCGATGAATCCGGCAACCGTGGCTCAGGCCGGTGGCAGCCAGCCGCATCCGAATCTGCAGCCGTACACCACGCTCAATTTCTGCATCGCGCTGTCCGGCATCTTTCCTTCGCGCAGCTAAGACGGCGCCTGCACCTCATAAGCAGCGCGCCACCGGCGGCGCGCAGCGCACCCATCGACCAGATAAGGACACCATGGCCACTCCATTCATCGGTGAGATCCGCATGTTCGGCTTCGGCCGTACTCCGCAAGGCTGGCAGGCCTGCGACGGCAGCCTGTTATCGATCTCCGAATACGAAGTGCTGTTCATGCTGATCGGCACCACCTACGGCGGCGATGGGCAGAGCACCTTCGCGGTACCGGATCTGCGCGGGCGCGTACCGCTGCATCAGGGCCAGGGCCCGGGCCTGAGCAACTACGTGATCGCCCAGAAGGCTGGCGCCGAGACGGTTACCCTGACCGGGCTGCAGTTGCCGGCGCACACGCACACGCTGGTCGCTACAACCACCACCGCGACGGCCACCGCGCCATCCGGACTGTTGCCTGGCACGGTCGTCGGCGACGTGTTCTACGCGACCGACACCACCGGCGCCACGGCGACGCCGATGGCCACCGAGTCCACCACGATCACCGGCGGTGGCCAGCCGCACGAGAACACCATGCCGACCTTGACGGTGCAGTACTGCATCTCCACTGCCGGTATTTTCCCGCAGCAGAGCTGAGCCCATTCGCCGCGCCGCGCTCGGTGCGGTGCCTGCACGTTCTACAGAAGGACCGCGTTCATGACCGAACCCTATATTGGCGAAATCCAGCTGTTCGGCTTTGATTTCAATCCCGTCGGCTGGGCGCTGTGCAACGGCGCCACGCTGCCGATGCAGCAGAACATCACGCTTTACTCGCTGCTCGGCATCGCCTATGGCGGTAACGGCTCGACCACGTTTCAACTGCCGAACTTCTGCGGACGCGCCGGCTGCGAGCAGGGGCCGGGCCCGGGATTGACCAGCCGGCAGTTGGGCAATAGCTTCGGCTCGGCCACAGTGAGCCTGTTGCCCACGCAGATCCCGCCGCACCAGCACGGCATCAACGCGTTCACGCAACCGGATTCGACCAAGAAAAGCGGCACGCCCGCCAACGGCGCAGCGCTTTCAGCGCTAGGCAGCAGCACGGCACGACCGTTCGTGACAGTGGCGCAACCCGACACCCAGTTCTCGCCCACGGCGCTGCTGCCGACCGGCAACGGCTTGGCGCACGATAACCAGCAACCGTATCTGGCGGTGAATTTCTGCATTGCGTTGTCCGGCACCTATCCACAGTTCGATTGACGCCATGCAACACGATGCCTGCGTTGCGCTGGCGAGCGAGCAGCCCGGCATAGTCCGTCCGCGTGCACTGATCGCACGCGGCATCTCGTTGCGACCTGAGCGTGACGACGATCTGCCCTGGCTGCGGGATCTCTATGCCGACACCCGCAGCGACGAACTGGTGCACGTGCCCTGGCCGGAGACGACCAAGCGCGCGTTTGTGGATCAGCAGTTCACCCTGCAGCGCACGCATTATCGGCAGCACTATCCGGACGCCGACTTTCTGATCGTACAGACGCCGGACGAACGCATCGGCCGGCTGTATCTTCAGCGCGCAGCGCTGCAGCACGTGCTGGTCGATATCAGTCTGTTACGGGGTTGGCGCGGCAAGGGCGTGGGCACCGCATTGATCGTGCATGCGCAAACCCTGGCGCAGGCCGCGAGCTGTGGCGTGGCGTTGCACGTCTTGCATGCCAACCCTGCGGCGCGCCGGCTTTATGCGCGACTGGGTTTTCTCGCGGGCGACGCCAGCAGTACCCACCTTGCGATGCACTGGCAGCCCGCCGAGATGGCGGCCACGCCGCTCAGTTGAAGATCGCCTGATACAGAAAGCCATCGCGCTCGCGTGCCACCGGCACCAGAAACACCCCGACCTCACCCAGCCGCGTGTGGCGCAACTGATAGATCTGCTGCGGAAACAGGAATGCCGAACTATTGCGGAACAGCAGCGAGAATGGCGCGCGATGGACTGCGTGCTTGGTGGGCAACGGCCGTGCCTCCACCAGCACGAATGGAACCTCGCCTTCGTTCAATGCGGCAGAGAACGTTTCGTTGACGCTGCCTGCGAAGTGCTCCAGGGTCAGTAAGTCCATTTTGTGCTCATGGTCGGCAGAGAGTTCGATCATCCACATCGGGCATACCTGCCACAACAGCTGTGCGCTCGAACGCTGCATTAGGTCATGCATGAGACGGCTTGTTGCATTCGCATCGGCCGCAATCCGTCTGCTGCGGTACAGGCGTCATGCGACAATACTGCACGCGCCGGTTCGGTTATGTTCAGCCGTGTGACGGTTACTCTATCGCGTTGGAATTCTGTTAAAGGCTTCGATGACGGCGTCCGCATCTCCTGTCGTGCAGTTGTCCGGTGTCCGCATCGATCGCGGCGGTCGCACGATCCTGCGCGACGTCTCGCTCGACGTGCCACGCGGCAGCATCACTGCCGTGCTCGGTCCATCCGGTAGCGGCAAGTCCACCTTGTTGGCCGCGCTGACCGGCGAGCTGCGTCCGGTCGCCGGCACCGTCACCCTGTTTGGTGAAGAGATTCCGCGCGGCAACCGTGCGCTGCGGGAGATGCGCCGCAATGTCGGCGTACTGCTGCAGGGCAATGGCTTGCTGACCGACCTGAGCGTGGCCGACAACGTCGCGCTGCCGCTACGCACGCATACCCGCCTGCCGGCACCGGTGCTGCAACGCCTGGTGCAGATGAAGCTGCATGCAGTGGGGCTGCTCGCCGCCGCCGATGCCTGGCCGCGCGAGTTGTCCGGTGGCATGGCGCGGCGGGTGGCGCTGGCGCGTGCGCTGGCACTGGACCCGCCACTGATGATCTACGACGAACCGCTGACCGGCCTGGACCCGATCGCCTCGGGCGTGATCATGAGCCTGATTCAGCGCCTCAACGACAGCCTGGGCCTGACCAGCATCATCGTCAGCCACCACGTGCACGAAACCTTGCCGATCAGCGATCAGGCCGTGGTCATCGCCAATGGCGGCATCGTGTTCGCCGGCACGCCCGCGCAATTGCAGGACAGCACCGACCCGCTGGTGCAGCAGTTCCTGCATGGCCAGCCGGACGGCCCGATCGCCTTCGATGCGGCGCCGCGGCGCGACCGGAGTGCTGCCTGATGGCCATGGTCGAATCGATCCGCGCCTTCGGTCGCGCCGGGCTGTTCTCGCTGACCGTGCTGCGCGGCTCGGTGCCCACGCGCGACTTCATCGCCGAGTTGGTGCGCGAGATCTACAAGGTCGGCGCGCGCTCGCTACCGATCATCGCCGTCGGCGGCGCCTTCGTCGGCCTGGTGCTGACGCTGCAGGGCTACCGCACGCTGACCACCTACGGTGCCTCCGATGCGCTGTCCACCCTGCTCGGCCTGTCGCTGTACCGCGAGCTGGCGCCGGTGCTGACCGCGCTGCTGTTCATCGGCCGCGCCGGCAGTTCGATCGCCGCCGAGCTCGGCCTGATGCGCGCTACCGACCAGATCAAGGCGCTGGAGCTGATGGCCATCGACCCGATCGCCAAGGCCGTGGCGCCGCGCTTCTGGGCGGCGGTGCTGACGGTGCCGTTGCTGACCGGCGTGTTCTGCTCGCTGGCGATCACCGGCGGCTACTTCGAGGCCGTACACGTGTTGGGCATCGACAACGGCACATTCTGGTCGGGGTTGAGCAACAGCGTGGACTTCTGGGACGACTTTGGCGTGGCAATGCTCAAATCGGCGATCTTCGGCGGCACTGCCGCACTGGTCGCCGCCTACGTGGGCTTCCACGCCGAGCCGACCATCGAAGGCACCTCGATCGCCACCACCCGCGCGGTGGTGAACGCCTCGCTGCTGGTGCTGATGTTCAACTTCGTCCTTTCTGCAATGTTGTTTAGGTGAGTGGAATAACTATGGCCATGCGTGGACCACGACTCGAATTCGCCGTCGGCGCCTTTTTGCTGCTGACCCTGGCCTCGCTGCTGGTGCTGGCGGTGGCCTCGACCAACCAGCGCTGGGGCTTCGGGTCCAGCCAGTACACGCTGACCGCGCGCTTCAGCCAGATCGGCCAGCTGCGTGCGCAGGCGCCGGTGAAGATCGGTGGCGTGACCATCGGCAAGGTCTCCGACATCAGCCTGGATCCGACCAAGTTCGATTCGGTGGTGACCTTGTCGCTGGACAACAAATACAAGGATCTGCCCGCCGACACCTCGGCCGGCATTTTCACCAGCGGCCTGCTGGGCGAGAGCTACATCGGGCTGCAGCCGGGCGGCGACCCGGAAACGCTCAAGCCGGGCGAAGAAATCGGCTTCACCCAGCCGGCGGTGGATCTGCTGCAGCTGGTCGGCAAGTACATGTTCAGTGGTGGCGGTAGTGGTGGCAGCAATGCCCCGGCCGCCACCGATGGCCAGGCCCCGCCGCCTGCCCCGCCCGCTTCTCCCTCTACGGAACCTCACCACCAATGAAAACCACCCTGCTCTCCGCCCTCCTGGCCTCGACCCTGCTGGTGTGCGCACCGGCCACCGTGCTGGCACAGCCGGCCGCCGCCAGTGCGCCTGCACAGGGCGCGGCGACCAAGACCGTCATCGATAGCAGCACGCGCATCCTGAGCACGCTGGACCAGCGCCGCGCCGAGTTCCGTGGCAACCCGGCCGCGCTGCGTCAGTACATCGATGGCGAATTGAACAAGGCCTTCGACCGCGACTACTCGGCTCGTCTGGTGCTGGGCGTGAACGGCCGTGGCGCCTCCGATGCGGACGTCAAGCTGTTTGCCGATGCGCTGGCCGACAACCTGATGCAGCGTTACGGCACCGCGTTGCTGAACTTCGAAGGCAAGCCGACCTTCCGCGCCAAGTCCGAGAGCGCGCTGCCGGGCAACCGCGGCGTCAAGGTCTCCACCGACCTGCTGCGCGCCGGCAACGACCCGACCCCGGTCGATTACATGATGCGTAACGTCGGCGGCCAGTGGAAAATCTTCGACGTGATGATCGAAGGCATCTCCTACGTGCAGACGTTCAAGACCCAGTTCGACGGCCCGTTGCGCGAGAAGGGCATCGCCAAGGTCGCTGCAGAGTTGCGCAGCGGCAATCTGCAGGTCGGTGCGGCACCGGCCAATGGCAAGTAACAGCTCCGTGCAACGCAACGGCGACACGCTGGCACTCACCGGCGTGCTCGACCGGGCGGCGGTCACTGCGGCCTGGCCGCAGGCGGTCGCGCAGCTGGACGGCATTCGCACGCTCGACCTGTCCGGTGTACAACGCCTGGACAGTGCCGGCGTAGCGATGCTGGCCGAACTGGCTGCACGCGTGCGCAGCACTGGTACCGTTACGGTGGTGGGTGAGGCGTCCGGTCTGGACGAATTGCGCGCCGCTTATCGCTTGTCCCCTACTTTCGATTTTCAGGCGTGAGCGCCACCCCATGACCCAGTTACGCCCCCTCTCTTTGTTGGCCGCCTGCCTGCTGCTTGGTGCATGCGCCAGCCAGACGCCGAAGTCCGCCCCGCCCGCAACTGCGACCAGCATCGCGCCAAGCGCTGAAACACCGGTCCGCGACGATGCTGGAGTGACCGCGCAGCCGGCCGCTGCCGGAGTCGCTGCACCGGACGCGTTGCCGGCCACTGCCGTCACTGCCGCTGCGCCTAGCGACCAGGCCAGCGCCGATGCTAGCGGCAGCAGCTCAGGGGCGCCGACCGCCGCTGAAGACGACTTCGCCGCGCTGTACGGCCCCACCACGCCGCAAGCCGGCGGCAACGGTGCACCAGCACAGCCCGGCGCGCCGGCCTACGACCCGTGGGAGCGCTACAACCGCGGCATGCACCGCTTCAACATGGCGGTGGACCGCGGTGTGGCGCGTCCGCTGGCGACCGCCTACACCAAGGTGGTGCCGAGTCCGGCGCGCCTGGGCGTGACCAACTTCTTCGACAACCTCGGCACGCCGCTGACTATGGTCAACCAGCTGCTGCAGGGCCACCCGGTGTATGCGGTGCAGTCGCTGGGCCGCTTCGTGATGAACTCCACGTTGGGCGTGGCCGGTCTGTTCGACCCGGCCTCCGCAGCCGGCATTCCGCGCCGCAGCGAAGACTTCGGTCAGACCCTGGGTGCCTGGGGCTGGCGTAACTCGCGTTACTTCGAGCTGCCGCTGTTTGGGCCACGCACCGTGCGCGACACCGTTGGCCTGGGTGGCGATATTCCACTGTCGTGGGTGCGCCAGGTCGACGATGGCGGTGCGCGCTTTGCCCTGCAGGGCTTGCAGCTGGTGGATACGCGTTCGCAGCTGATGTCGCTGGATTCGCTGCGCGACCAGGCACCGGACGAGTACGCCTTGACCCGCGATGCTTGGATGCAACGCCGCAACTACCAGATCGTGCGCGATCTGCGCAGCCATCGCGAAAAGAACACCGAGCTGCCCGACTATCTGCGCGAAGACAAGGACAGCACCGTGCCGGTGGACGCGATGCCGATCCCGCAATGGATTCGTTGATCGGTTGAGTTCGCGGTTTGAAGTAACTACGAAAGCCCGGGAGCGATCCCGGGCTTTTTGTTTTTAGAGCGGCTCTGAGTGCGACAGCTCTGGCGAAACTACCGAGCATTTCAAAAGCACCCTCTACCGGATTCGATACCGACCCCAACCTGGGCCATTACCAGAGCCGTAGCACGCACTCGGTAATTGATCGGGAAACAGCGTAGGGTGACGCGGCTTGAGCGCAGGAACCTTGTGGCCTCGCCTGGTCGGCTCACCTCCGGTATCTCGGCATGTCGAGGCCGTCACCGAGATACGTCTTCATGGCCGTCACCGCTTTGGACCAACAACTCATCCGCTTCGAACCGAGTGCCGATGCGCGAGCGGCCTGGTCCGAGGTCATGCTTGAGCGGCATGGTTTGTATTGTGCGTTCGACGCATCGAAGTCGCTACATTCCACGGCGCAGCACTGGAATCTTGGGAATGTGGTGTTGACCATGGCAGACCTGAGCGCCATGGCCCTGGCACCGGCCGACGAAAAGCAGGCCTCGTGGCAGGGGGAATGGCTGTATCTGAAACTCATGACCGGCGGTGAAGTCGATATTGAAATGGCCGGCGTGCAGCAGCGCTTTGCGGCCGGCAGCATGTTCATGCTCGATCCGAGTGGTGCGTTCAGCGAGTCCTTTGCTGTACGTAGCCAAATGACCGTATTGCGGATTCCAAAGTCGGGTTTACGCGATCGTGGCCTGCGCCACGCGTTGAACGGTTTGCTGGTGCCGGATATGGAGTCGGCGGACATGCGTGCCACGCGTGATCTGATTCATTGCATCGCCGCGCAGCACGTTTCGCCAGGCACGCACATGCGGTATCTGATGGAGCAGCAGTTGCTCAATCTGGTGGACGCGATACTTGCCACCCCCACCGAGACGGTGAAGCAGCGCAGTAGCGCGGCGGTGGTGTTTCGTGCAAAGCGCTACATCCATCAGCATCTGGGCGATCAGCAGCTCGATAGCGCCGCAGTTGCCGCAGCGGCGCACGTATCGGTCAAACATTTGCAGCGCCTGTTCCGGGCCGAAGACAGCGGTGTGATGCGGTATGTCTGGCAGGTGCGCCTGCAGCACGGCCACCGCCTGTTGAGCGAGGGGAATGGGCAGGCGGCAAGCGTCCAGGAAATCGCCTGGCGTTGCGGGTTTGCCACTGCCGCACATTTCAGCCGTGCGTTTCGGGCCTGCTATGCCATGTCTCCTTCGAATGCGCAGGTACAGCGCCTACGTTGAGCAGGCATGCTTTAAACAGACGCGTTTGCCTCGTTTCAGAAACGCGCCTTGCGGACATGTACCACGCGCCTTGCAGATAAAAGAATCCGACGGTACGCGGCATAGAATCGATCCGTTGTTGAACAACTGATTCATGCCCGGAGCGCGCAATCGGATTGCGCCCATTCCTTTTCTTTTCATCGCCGACTTATCGGCAAGTATCGTCGCGCCTGGCGCTTGGCGATGCTGCCCGCACACGTTTTTAGGATTTCTGCATGCAAGCGCACCGCACTGAACTCTATACCGCCGAGTTTGCTCGGCGGGTCGACGATAATCAACGTCACCTAAGAAACAATCTGGCCGCCGAGTACGATTACATTATCTGTGGCTCGGGCACGTCGGGCTCGGTTGTCGCACGCCGCCTGGCGCAAAACCCTGACATCACCGTATTGCTGCTGGAGGCGGGCGGCAGCGACGATGTGGCCAGCGTCAGCGACGCTTCGGCCTGGTTTACCAATTTGGGCAGCGAGCGTGACTGGCAATTTCAGGCGCAACCCAATCCGCATTTGAATGACCGTGCGATACCGCTCTCCATGGGCAAGGTGCTCGGCGGCGGTTCGTCGATCAACGTCATGGTCTGGGCACGCGGGCATCGCAGTGATTGGGATTACTTTGCCAGCGAGTCGGGTGATGCTGCCTGGAATTATGAGGCGACGCTGGCGACCTACCGGCGTATCGAAGACTGGCGCGGCGAGCCGGATGCAGAGCGCCGGGGTACCGGCGGCCTGGTGCTGGTACAACCGGCGCCCGACCCGAATCCGGTGGCGCCGGCCATGTTGTCTGCCGCAGCGCACTTGGGAATACCGACATTCGACGACCAGAACGGTGCCTTGATGGAAGCCGGCAGCGGTGCCGCCATCGCCAATCTTTGCATCGAAAACGGGCACCGCCGCTCGATCTTCAGACGCTACGTCTATCCACTCATGGCACAGCCGAACTTGACGGTGCTGACCCACGCCCATGTCTTGCGTGTGGTGCTGGAAGGCAAGCGGGCAGTCGGTGTTGAAGTGCTTCATGCAGGAAAGGTTGGTCGCTTCAAAGCCAGCCAGGAAGTCGTGCTTTCGGCTGGTGCGCTCCACACCCCGAAGATCCTGATGCATTCGGGTATTGGCGAGGCCGGTCATTTGCTCGAACACGGGATCGAGGTGGTGCAGGACTTGCCGGGCGTCGGCCAGAATTATCAGGACCACATGATGGTGTCGGGGTGCATCTGGGAATATGAGCAAGCGTATGCGCCGCGCAACAATGCCGGCGAATCGACCTTTTTCTGCAAGAGTCATCCAGACATGGACACGCCGGATCTGCAGACATTTCTTGCGGAAATCCCGATCGCCAGTGCCGAGGCGCAGGCGATGTTCAACCCGCCTGCTGCTGCATGGTCGTTGCTGCCGGGGCTGGTGCGCCCCAAGAGCCGTGGATCGATCACCTTGAGCGGATCCGACCCGATGGACCCGTTGAAGATCGATACCGGCGCATTGTCGGCACCGGAAGACGTGCAGGCGCTGGTTCGCGGTGTGGAGATCTGTCGCGAGATCGGCAACAGCGCATCCATGCGTCCCTTCGTGAAGCGTGAGGTCATGCCGGGTGCCTTGCACGGGAAGGGGCTCGAAAACTTCGTGCGCAATACCGCCTCCACCGTGTGGCATCAGTCGTGCACGGCGAAGATGGGCCGCGATGCGATGTCGGTGGTGGACGCGCAGCTGCGGGTCTATGGCATCGACGGGTTGCGAATCGCAGATGCCTCCATCATGCCGCGCGTGACGACCGGCAATACCATGGCGCCGTGCGTGATCATCGGCGAACGCCTGGGCAAGCTGTTGACCTGTTGATCGACGCATCGCGCCGTGTGTGCAACGCTTCGATCACTCGAGCAAGAACGGCGATCTATCAGGTCGCCGTTCTTTTGAGCGTGCAGCTGCGTGACCAGTCGATCAGCGTGGCAGATGCGCCATCGCGTAGCTGCAATGTCATTTGCCAGAACGCAACGCAGGTTTGGGCCTGATCGACGGCGTGCGGTCGACATAGGTGAGATAGTGTTTCCATAGATCGTGCGACCGCTGATCGTTGAGGTCGACGATGCAGCTTGCTGCCTTTGCCGGCCCAACCGTCGCATTGCCCCACTGTTTGCGTACGTTGCCGCATTGAAGATCTTTGTACCTTGTCCAAGCCGCTTGTGCGTTGTCGAACGCGTCGGCTGGAACATTCAAGACCGTCATCGCCCTTTCGCGTGCGGCGGTCAGATAGTCAGTCAGACGATCCTGCGATAGGCCGACTTCGTCATTCCAGCATGCGTTGCTTTCCGCTGTTGTGGCTGGGTTGAAGCATCGGGGTGCCGCCTGCAATGCCGGGCAGCCGAGGAGCGTCAGGATGACAAGGATGTAACGCATCGACATAGGCCATTGGAGTCTGTTCTTGCGCAATGATTGGGCTTGCGTGCTGCATCTGTGTTCCGCCTCCGCCGTACCCTCACCCCAACCCCTCTCCCGGGGGGAGAGGGGCTCAAGCAGTCGCTAATGCTGCATCGACTGCCTGCCGCAGGCGTGCGTCGTCTGCGGGGACGTCGGGGGCGAAGCGGGCGATGACCTGGCCATCGCGGGCGATCAGGAATTTTTCGAAGTTCCACAGCACGCCGGGTGCCGGGTTGGGCTGGATGCCATAGCCGGCCAGTTTTTCGCGCATCGGGCCGTCGCCGGTGGCCTGCGGGTGTGCGCTGGTCAGCTGCTGATACAGCGGATGCGTGTCGGTGCCGGTGACTGCAATCTTGGAGAACATCGGAAAGGTCACGTCATAGGTGAGCTGGCAGAACTGGGCGATCTCCGCCTCGCTGCCGGGCTCCTGGCCTTTGAAGTCGTTGGCTGGGAAACCGAGCACTTCCAGACCCGCTGCCTGCTTGTCGCGATACAGCGCTTCCAGGCCTTCGTACTGCTGGGTCAGGCCACACTTGGAGGCGACGTTGACCACCAGCAGCACCTTGCCGCGATAGTCGGCCAGCGTGGCGGGCTCACCGTCGATACGGGCCACGGGAATGTCGTAAAGCGTCTGGCTCATCGGTACGTCCTGGACGGGTGGAACCGAGAGCATAAACCGCTGAAGCCGAGCGAGCGATGCGGGTGTCTGACGGTGCTTGCGGTTGGCTGTTGCTTACAACTTTCTGTTGCTGCAGTTGGCTTTGCTGCGGCCGGCTATTGCGACAGCTGGCGACCACTGCGTGCACTGGCGGATCAGCTGATCCGCCAGTGCCAACGCTTACGCACATGCAATGCCATCAATCGATGCACAACGCGGCCTGGCCCATGCCGCCGACCACTTCCTGGCGGCAACCGAAGCGGTCGCTGTCGCGCTGGCAGGTACCCGAGGTGGCGGTGCCGGCGGGCACGATGCTGGTGGCCAGACAATCGCCACTGCAGTCGGAGTTGTCATTGCAGGTCTTGCCGGCATCGGCGTATGGCACCACGCAACGCACCGTCTGCATGCGACCGACCGGGCGTAGTTGCCCACCTTTTGCGGTGCATTCGGCAGCATCAGCAGAGACTGCGCGCGGTGGTTGTTGGGCGCTCGCTGCAGCGCCCGGCTTGGCAGCCGGAGTATTGCTGCATGCGGTCAGCAGCAGGGCGCAGACCACTGCATAGATCCATCGACTCGACATGGCACTCTCTTCTTGAACAAAGTGCGTGCAAGCATCGCGGTGGCGATGTCTGCGTGGTGTGCTTGGCGTTGGGCGCAGGAATGCCACGTTGCACGCCGGCCCTTGTAGGAGCGGCCCTGCCGCGATGAGGCGTTGTCGGTAACGCCTCGTCGCGCCCGGGTGCGCTCCTACGTTGTCCACTCCTGCGCTGCCGTTGGCAGGTTGGGAGTGGCTGTGCCGCATCGCGGTGCGCAGCCGGATTACTCCTGTTCGTCGTTGTTGTCGTCTTCGCTGCTGCTTCCGGCGTCGTCGTTGCCAGCATCGTCCAGCAGTGCCTGCGAGTGTTCGTTGGACAGCGTTTCCACGCCGCGCAGGCGCCGTTCGATGGTGCGGGTCTTGCGACCGGCATCGCCCAGGGTCTTGCCGACGGTGTTGATCTGGCGTTCGGCCTTTTCCAGGATGCCGGCGAACTTGCCGAACTCGCTCTTGACCGCACCGAGCAGGCCCCACACTTCGCTGGAGCGCTTTTCGATGGCCAGGGTGCGAAAGCCCATCTGCAGACTGTTGAGCAACGCGGTGAACGTGGTGGGGCCGGCGATCACCACGCGGTGTTCGCGCTGCAACACATCGACCAGGCCGGGGCGGCGGATGGTTTCGGCGTACAGGCCTTCGGTGGGCAGGAACATCACGGCGAAATCGGTGGTGTGCGGCGGGCAGATGTATTTGTCGCTGATCGATTTGGCCTGGATGCGGATCGCGCGTTCCAGCTGATTGCCGAGCAGGCGGATCTGCTCGATGTCGCCGGCTTCCTGCGCATCGAGCAGCCGCTCGTAATCTTCGCGCGGGAATTTGGAATCGATCGGCAGCCACACCGGGGTGTCTTCGTGCCCACGACCGGGCAGGCGCACGGCGAAATCCACTGCTTCGCTGGTATCCGGGCGCACGCGCACGCTGCGCGCATACTGCTCGGCGGTAAGCGTCTGTTCGAGGATGTTCTCCAGCTGTACTTCGCCCCAGCCGCCGCGGTTCTTGACGTTGGTGAGCACGCGTTTGAGATCGCCCACCCCGGTGGCCAGCTGCTGCATTTCGCCCAGGCCGCGCTGCACTTGTTCCAGCCGCTCGGAGACGATTTTGAAGGAGGCATCCAGGCGCGTGTTGAGCGTGGTCTGCAGTTTTTCGTCGACGGTGGCGCGCATCTGTTCGAGCTTGCTGGCGTTGTCGTTCTGCAGATTGGCCAGCTGCTGTTCCAGCGTGGCGCGCATCTCGCCGATGCGCAGCTCGTTGCGTTGGGTGAGCTCGTTCAAGCGCTGGCTCAGGGCCTCGGTGAAGCGCTGCTGCGACTCACCGGCTTCTTGCCGGCCCTTGCGTGCGTCTTCGGCTAGTGCCTCACGCAAGCTGGCCATATGCGTGTCGGTGCGTGCGATCAATTCGGTCAGTTGCTGGCCGAACACCTGGATGCGGGTTTCCTGCTGCTGGCCGAAGCCTTCCAGCTGGGTACGCAATTCGGTCAGCCGCAGGGTGAGCAGTTCGCCGGTGCGTTGCTGCGCAAGGCCGCTTTCTTCGCGCGCCTTGCGGGCGTCTTCGCCGAGTGCGTCGCGCAGCAGGTCCAGGCGCTGATCGGTGCGCGTGGACAGCTCGGTGAGATTGCGCGCGAAGGTTTCCAGGCGGCCGTCCTGCTGCCGCGCCAGGCCTTCGAGTTGCTCGCGCAATTCGCCGCGGCCGTCGCGTTGCTCGGCGCGCAGCGCCAGTTCCAGGCCGCTGGTGGAGGGACGCCGCAGCAGCGCGAGCAGCTGCAACACGAGGACTACGACGAGCAGTCCGAGAAGGATCAGGGATTCGGATGACATGTGCGCAGTGTAACGGGCACCGTCGCAGGGGCTGCGTCGGGAGTGGACGCAGTGCACAGGATGACGGGCGTGTCGGGTTGCGCCGTGGCGCAGTTCTCATCTTGATTGACGCCTGTGTTGCTTGGCATGCCAGCGCAGAGTGCGTTGAAGCGCCCATCACTGATGTGGTTCCAACCTGCATGCAGGGCACCACGCAGCTCCCCGTAGAGGCAACGCTACGGCAGGGGCGACTACTCGGGCGTGGTGGCATGTACGTTGGCAGGCATGGATGCAGAATTGCAGCGTCTGCTTCCACACGGTGCGCGCATTGCCCGCCGTCATCGCCCTATGTCGCCATTGGTTATTGAGGATCACATGCTCGAACTCTACGGAAAGCCGACCTCCATCAACGTACGCAAGGTGCTGTGGCTGTGCGAGGAATTGGCGCTGGACTACACGCTGCACGCGTATGGCAGCGGGTTTGCACCGGTGGACACGCCGGCGTTTCGTGCACTCAATCCCAACGCGCTGG
This sequence comes from Xanthomonas sp. NCPPB 3959, assembly GCF_056675575.1. Taxonomy (NCBI): domain Bacteria; kingdom Pseudomonadati; phylum Pseudomonadota; class Gammaproteobacteria; order Lysobacterales; family Lysobacteraceae; genus Xanthomonas; species Xanthomonas sp. NCPPB 3959. The sequence continues at coordinate 138,764 of NZ_JBWWVR010000010.1, read as the reverse complement.
TGCCGGTGATGCGCGATGGCACTGTGGTGCTGTGGGAATCGAACACCATCTGCCGGTATCTGGCTGCGCGCAGCCAACGCGACGATCTGCTGCCGAGTGCGCCCGCTGCACGTGCACTGGTCGAGCAATGGATGGATTGGCAGGCCACCGAGCTCAACAACGCCTGGCGTTACGCGTTCATGGCGACGGTGCGTGGCAGTGCGGCGCATACCGATGTGCAGGCGATTGCAGCCAGCGTGCGCGAATGGAATCGGCACATGACCATCCTCGACGCACAGCTGCAACGCGGCGGCCCGTTCGTGCTCGGAGCGGATTTCAGCCTGGCCGATATCGTGTTGGGCTTGTCGACGCAGCGCTGGTTTGCCAGCCCGATCGATCGGCCGGTATTGCCTGCGGTGGCGGCGTATTACACGCAGCTCGGAATGCGCGCCGGGTTTCAGCGGCATGGGTGTAATGGGGTGGCTTAGGGGTGCTGGACCTGGCCGGATCGCATCATGTTGTGGGTGGGGAATACGCATCGATCAGGCAGCGATCGAGCTGATGCTGCATCGCCTGTCCGTACCCTCATCCGGCGCTGCGCGCCACCTTCTCCCGATGGGAGAAGGAATCAAACGCCCCTCTTCCATCGGGAGAGGGGTTGGGGTGAGGGTACGGCTTCACGGAATCCTTTCAGAGGCCGTCAAACCCTGTCCATAAAGGTAGCAACCGCTCCGCGCCACTCCAAACAACATCACCACCGATAGCATTGCTGCAGCGCGTTGGGCGACACTCGCGCATTCTTTTGGTTCCTTCGAGGTCCGCATGTCGTCTTGGCTCAGGCGCAAATCCATCGATCAGGTCACCGTGCACGAGGCTGGCCGGCAACTGGTCCGCAGCCTGAGTTGGCCGCATCTGATCGCACTCGGCATCGGCGCGATCGTGGGCACCGGCATCTATACGTTGATCGGCGTGGGAGCGGACAAGGCCGGCCCGGCGGTGCTGTTGTCGTTCGTGGCCGCCGGCATCGTGTGCGCCTGCGCGGCGCTGGCATATGCGGAAATGGCCACGATGATGCCGGCCGCCGGCAGTGCCTACACCTACAGCTACACCGCGCTCGGCGAGAGCATCGCCTGGGTGGTGGGCTGGAGCCTGGTGCTGGAGTACTCGCTGGTAGTGAGCACGGTGGCGGTGGGCTGGTCGGGCTACTTTGTCGGCTTCCTGCAATGGCTGGGGGTGGAGCTGCCGCATGCGTTGGTGGCCGGGCCGCACGCCGGCGGCATCGTCAACCTGCCGGCGGTGGTGATCACCTTCCTGGTGGCCGGCATGCTGATGGCCGGCACCAAGGAAAGCGCCACGCTCAACGCAGTACTGGTGGTGTTGAAGATCATCGCGCTGGGCGTGTTCGTGGCGATCGCGCTGCCGGCCTTCAATAGCGCCAACCTGCAGCCGTTCATGCCCTACGGCTTCTCCAAGGCGATGGGGCCCGATGGCGTGGAGCGCGGGGTGATGGCAGCGGCGGCGATCATCTTCTTTGCGTTCTACGGGTTCGATGCGATCTCCACGGCGGCCGAAGAGACCAAGAACCCGGGGCGCGATCTGTCGATCGGCATCGTCGGTTCGATGATCGGCTGCACGCTGATCTACGTGCTGGTGGCGTTGTCGGCGGTGGGTGCGATGAGCTTCACCGTGTTCGGCAAGAGCCCGGAGCCGTTGGCGCTGATCCTGCGTGAGCTCGGCCATGGCAAGGCGGCGTTGGTGATCGGTGCGGTGGCGATCATCGCGCTGCCGACGGTGTTGCTGGCGTTTCTGTACGGACAGAGCCGCATCTTCTTTGTGATGTCGCGCGATGGCCTGCTGCCGCGTGGCTTGTCCAAGGTCAGCGCGCGCACCGGTACGCCGGTGGCGACGACGTTGTTTACGGCGGTGCTGGTGGCGGCGTTGGCGGGTGTGGCGCGGCTGGATGAAATTGCGGCATTGGCCAATGCCGGCACGCTGGCGGCGTTTACGGCGGTGGCGGCGTGTCTGCTGGTGTTGCGTGTGCGTGAGCCGACCCGTGCGCGTGCGTTCCGCACGCCGGTGGCGTGGGTGGTGGGGCCGGTGGCGATCCTGGGCTGTCTGTATCTGTTCTGGAGTCTGCCGAGCACGACGCAGCTGTGGTTCCTGGTCTGGAACGTGCTGGGTGTGGTGGTGTATGTGGCGTATGGGCGGCGGAATAGTCGCTTGGGGAAGGTTGGTTAGTCCCTTCTCCCACCGGGAGAAGGTGCCCGTAGGGCGGATGAGGGTACTGGCGAAGCCTTGTGCCATCCAACTTGGTAAGTGGCTTTGCCCCGTACCCTCACCCCAACCTCTCTCCCGCAGGGAGAGGGGCTTTTATCCGTCGGCCTGATGCTTGCGCGGTTACTGTGCGGCTGCAGGCGTGGCGCAGAACGAGGTTGGTAATGCGTCCGCTTGCGTGCCCCAGCCTTGGGTCGGCGCCTGCTTGGTGAGCGCAAACGACAGCGTGCCGCCTTGCTTCAACTGAGCCCAGTCCAGGAACACCTGGCGCTGCGGTGTGCCGTTGAAACGCACGCCCTCCACATATTGCAGCGCGCGGCCATCCGCACCGGGGGCGTCGATGCGCAGGCGCTTGCCGTTACCCAGGTCCAGCGTCGCGCGCTTGAAGCGCGGGGCGTGCAGCAGGAACTGCCCGCTGCCCGGCACCGCCGGATACAGGCCCAGGGCGCTGAACAGATACCAGGCCGACATGGTGCCCAGATCGTCGTTGCCGGTGACGCCGTTGGGGGCGTTGGTGAACAACTGCTGCGCGGCACGCACCACGGTGGCGGTCTTCCACGGCTGGCCGATCAACGTGTACATCCACGGGGCGTGCAGGTCGGGTTCGTTGTTGGGGTTGTAGCGGTACTGGTTGTAGTAGCTGTAGGGGCCGACCACCCAGTGCGTGCGCGCAGCAGTGAGTGGGTCTTTGAGCAAGTCGTCGTAGGCGAAGAAGGCATCCAGCCGCTTGCCGGCCTGTTCGCTGCCGTGCATGGCCTGCAGCATGCCGGGGATGTCCTGCTGCAACAGCCACTGGTATTGCCAGGCGGTGCCTTCGTGGAAGCCGTGCTGCGAGCGCGGGCTGTAGTGATCGTCCGAGGGCGCGTACCAGCTGCCGTCTTCCAGACGTGGGCGCGGAAACCCGCTGAAGCCGGTGTCGGCATCGCGCACGCTGGCGTCCCAGACGCGGTGCCAGTTGCCACCGCGTTGGCGTAGTTGCGCGCTGTCGTCGCCGTGGCCGAGCGCTTGTGCCATCTGCGCCAGCGCGCAGTCGGCCAGGGCGTATTCCAGCGTGGCCGAGCCGCCGTGGTGCGGGTCCACGTCCATGCCCTTGGACGGGAAGGCGCGGTCGTACTGCACGAAGCCGTTGGCCAGGTAACTGGCATTGCCGGAGCGGCCGGAGTGGCGCGAGTTGGTCGGCGGTTGTTCGAAGGCGTTCTGGCGCAGCGCTGCGTAGGCCTCGGCCTCGTTGCCCTGCAGCGCGCCGAAGCGCCACAGATCGACCAGGAACGGGGTGACCGGGTCGCCGGTCATGATGTTGGTGTCGTAATTGGCGTAGCCCCAGCGCGGTAACCAGCCGCCTTGCTGGTGGATGGCCAGCAGCGAGCGGCCGATATCGCGCGCACGCGCCGGTTGCAGCAGGGCCAGCAGCTGGTTCTGCGAGCGGTAGGTGTCCCACAGCGAGAAATATTCGTAGTAGGTCCAGCCGTCGGCGCGGTGGATGGCATCGTCATAACCACGATAACGGCCATCGGCGTCGCTGCCGGTCAGCGGCTGCAGCAGGGCGTGATACAGCGCGGTGTAGGCCACGGTGCGGTCGTCGGCGCTGGCGCCGTCCAGCTGCAGGCTGGCCAGTTCCTTGCGCCAGGCCTGTTGCGCGCGTTGGCGCATCTGCTCCAGGCCCAGCAGCTTGCCGCCCTGCCTGCCGTCGGCGCGCAGGTTGTTGCGTGCACCTTCGGCGTCCACGTGCGAGATGGCGCTGACCACGGTCACCGCACGTGCGTCCTTGCCCTTGCCCAGCGGGAAGCTGAGCCAGGCGCCGTTGGGCTTGAGTTCGCCGCCCATGCTGTGGCGCGCATCGGGCACGCCGCCGTCTTCGCCCCAGACCCCGTGGGCAGTAAACGGGCGGTCGAATTCCAGCCGGAACCAGGTGGTGTATTCGTGGCCGCCGCAGAAGCTTTGCGTGGTCAGTTTGCCTTCGACCACGCGGTCGCCGATCACTTGCACCTGGCTGCCGATCACCACATGGCGGTCGTTGGCCTGGCCCAGGTTGACCAGCACATGGCCGGTGTCGGCGCCGGGGGCGAAGGTGTAGCGCTCGGCGGCGGCGCGGGTGAGCGCAGTGGCTTCGGCGTCGATGCCGCCGTAGTCGGTCAGGCGCACCTTGTAGTAGCCGGCCTGGCCGATCTCGCCATCATGCGTGTAGCGGGCGGCGTAGCGGGTCTGGTCGAAGGCCTTGGCGTCGCCGGTATCGAAGTCGCCACCGGGGCCGATGCGGCCGGTGATCGGCAGCACCGAGACCTGCCCGCCCTGCTCCCAGCAACCGGCCCCGGACAGGAACGAATGGCCGAAGCCACGGATGCTGGGGTCGTCGTAGCGCCAGCCGGCATAGTGCGCGCCGATCGGGCTGACCTGGACCAGGCCGAACGGGGCCGAGGCGCCCGGGAAGGTGTTGCCGTCGTCCTTGCTGCCGATGAAGGTGTTGACCTGCGCCGGATCCTGCGCGGCCAGCGGTGTGGACACCACCATGCCGAGCAGACATAGGCCGGCGGCGGCGCGGCGCCAGAATGGCGCCGGAGCACCCTGCGAGACGGAACGATTGGACGGGACTGCGGAGAGCATGCAAGACACCTCGGGGGAGAGGGCGACCGGAGCCGCAGGTGGAGGATCCCTGCCGACCGCTGCACCACGCAGCGATCGACGCACAACGACTGCGTTCGAGCAACGACCTTCAGCGTAATCGCGATTTCGCGCCCGACTGGCTTACTTGGATCGATCTAAATTCGATTTGGTCACAGCCATGTGTTGGCAAAGATTAAGCATTCTCAACCATCTGCCGCACACGGCGGCGCAGCAAAGTGTGCGGGCTCTTGCAGTTTTGCGGGTGTTTTTAGACGTGTTGAAGCGGTCTGTTGCGCGCGCTCGGGGGATGCCGTTCTGAGGCGTGCGAGCTGTGCTGACGGGTAAGCCCGGCTTGGGGGTCCATTTGGCTGCGCTGTGAACGTGTGGTTGAGGCGTTCCCTGGGCGTGTTGCGCGTCGGGGGCCGGACCCTCACCCCAACCCCTCTCCCGGGGGGAGAGGGGCTTGGTTCCTGCAGGGTTCGGTTCCTGAGGAGGCCTGGTGCCTGGTGCCTGGTGCCTGGTGCCTGGTGCCTGGGGCTTGGTCGCTGGGAGGGCTATGCCTCTGGGAGCGGCTCGGTTTCTGGGTGAGCGCACGGCGTAGCCGCGTGCGCTCCAGCTTGCCCATAAAAAAGCCCGGTCAGTGACCGGGCTGGGCGACGCTGGCGTGGCGGCGGGAGGGGCCGACGCGCCGGTGACGCAGTTGCTCAGATCCAGCGCATGCCTTCGAACGGGTTCCAGCTGGTGCTGCCCTTGGCCTTGTCCAGGTAGTAGGCATAGTTGGCGATCATGCCGGTCAACAACGACAGCGGCAGCCACAGCACATTCTGAAACGCGGCCGGCAGGAACGAGGCCACGATGCTCAGCACGAGGCTGATGCCGATCAGGCTCAACGCCTTGCGCCACAGGCCGATGATGAAGAAATAGATGACGCCGAAGAAGAAGGCATAGAAGTTCATGCCGACCTTGACCTTTTCGCCAAACGGCAGGGTCTTCAGCGCCTCCTTGTAGGCCGGCTCCTTGGGGCCGCCGTGACGGTCGAAGAAATCGAAACGGAACTGCCACTTGGGACTGAGCTGGGTGCGATCGAAGGTGTCCATTCCAAACCATGTAGTTGAAAACGGTTACATGATAGGCGATCGCGTATTCATCGGCACGCGTTTCAGCCCACCAGGCCTTGGTCTGGTGGCGGATCAGTCAGCTTGGCAGCGCGGGCCAGCGCGGCCGCTGATCGACGCTAGCGCTGGTCGCTCAGGCCGCTGCCACGGCGTGACCGGCGCAGCGCATACAGCGAGCGGTCGGCGCGATCGACCACCGCCGCCAGCGCTTCGCCGTCATGCCGCAAGGCGGTGCCCAGGGTGAACTGGATCGGTGCGTCGGCGCTGGCAGCCACGTAGTCGCGCGCCAGTACCTCCAGCTGCGGCTGGGTGGGTTGGTGCAGCAGCACCAGAAATTCATCGCCGCCCAGCCGGACCAGACGGTCCTGGGTGCGTAACGGCTGGTTGAGGAACCACGCCATCTGCACCAGCACCTCGTCGCCGCGCTGGTGGCCATGGGTGTCGTTGACCAGTTTGAACTTGTCCAGATCCACCACGATGCAGCCCCAGCGCACGCTGGGGTCGCGCTTGTCCAGTTCGTCCAGGAAGCGGCGGTTGTAGCAGTTGGTGAGCGGGTCGGTGAACGACCATTCCAGCAGCTGTTTTTCCTGCTGGTACTGGTTGGTGATGTCCTGGGCATGCGCCAGCACGATGGTGGCCTCGGAGTCGATATCCAGCACGTTGCGGTACTGCCAGTGGCGCAGGCTGCCATCGCTGGCCACCAGCTCGATCACCCCGGCATCCTGGCCGTCGAGCACCATGCGCGACAGATAGCCCTGCAAGGCGGCATGCCGCTCGGGGCGCACGAACTCCTGCAACGCGCGGCCTTCCATGCCCTCCACCTGGCGACCGAGCGAGCGTGCCGCGGCCGGGTTGATGCTGATCAGGCGGCCGTCCATGTCGTGGGTGCAGATCAGGCCCAGGCTGTACTGGAACATGTTGCGGAACTTGCGCTCGCTGGCGGCCAGCGCATCCACTGCGCGATGGCGGTCGGTCACGTCCTGCACTGCGCCGATCAGGCGGGTGCGTCCGTCCACATGCTCCACCGAGCCGGTGCTGTGCACCCACAGGCGCCGGCCGGTGGCGCTGATCAGCGGCAGCTCCAGATCCCAGGGCGTGCCGTCGCGCACGCAGGCGTCGACCGCCTCGGTGATCACTGCGCGCGCTTCCAGCGGGTAGAAACCGATGCCCTCGTTCAAGGTCGGTTTGTAGCCCGGAGGCAGATCGTGCAGGCGGCAGGTCTGATCCGACCAGGTCAGGGTGCCGCTGGCCACATCCACTTCCCAGCCACCCACCCCGGCGACCCGGCCGGTACGTTCCAGAAACGCCTCGCTCTCGCGCACACGCTGTTGCAGTTGTTCGTTGGCGGCCTGGCGTTCCAGCATCACGCGGCGCTGCTCCAGGCCTTCGGCGGCGACCCTGGCCAGCTGCTGCAAGGCCTGCAGCTGCGCCGGCTCCAGCGCGCGCGGGCGCTGGTCGATCACGCACACGGTGCCCATGCGCAAGCCGTCGGGCAGCACGATCGGTGCGCCGGCGTAGTAGCGGATGGCGGGCGATTCGGTGACCAGGGCGTTGTCGCAGAAGCGCGGGTCGGCCGGCGCATCGCGCACTTCCATCACCGCATCGCCCTGGATGGTGTAGGCGCAGAACGCCAGTTCGCGTGGGGTTTCGGAGACGCCGGGCAGGCCGATATTGGCCTTCCACCATTGCCGGCGCTCGTCCACCAGCGACACCAGCGCGATCGGGGTGCCGGCGATCGCCTGCGCGGCTGCGGCCAGTGCATCGAAGAACGGTTCGGCGTCGGTGTCGACCACCTGCAACAACGCCAGACGCGCAAGGCGCTCGGCCTCGCTGGCGGTGGATGACACGGCGGTGTCGCACTGATTCAATGGAGAGCTCGCTCGTGCCCCGGGCAATGCGTTGAGTCTAGCGGAGTGGGCATACCTGTCAGGGACTGGCGATGCGGGGTTCCGTGCGCTATCGCACAGGTACGCGCGTGCACGCCGACGCTGCGGCCGTTGCGCCACCTCAGCCGGTGGCACTGGCGTCCGTCTTCGCCTCAGTGGCGGCGCGGTCGTCGCGCATCTGCAAGGCCAGATACAGGTGCATGCAATCGTCGGTATTGCTCAGGTCCACCGCGCACAGTTGCTGGATGCGCTGCATGCGGTAATCCAGGGTGTTGCGATGGATGCCCAGCACCTTGGCGGTGGGCGCCATACGCATGCCGGCGCCGAACCAGGCCGACAGGGTCTTCAACAACTGGCTGCGACGTTCCTGTGCCAGCAGGGCCTGCAGCGGCTTGCGCAGTTCATCGGCCTGCCAGGCCTGACGCAGGTCGTCCACCAGCACCGGCAGGCGATAGTCGTCGTAGAAAAACGCATCGGCCTGCGGCGCGCGCGCCTTGCCGATGCGCATGGTGGTGCGCGCGACCTGGTGCGACAACGCCAGCCCGTTGGGCTGTGGAAAATACTGGCCCAGGGCGAGACGGATCCGCAGCGGGCTGCTGGCGCGCATGCGCTCGAGCAAGGTGTGCGCGCGGCGGCGTTGTTCGCCCACGTCCCAGTGGCCGCGGCGGTCCAGCGCCGGTTTGAGCACCACCAGTTCGTTGAGCGCGGTGGCCGCGATCAGGTTGCCGCGTTCGGGCGTGGACAGCAGCGTGTGCAGGCGCTGCAGCTCCACCAGCATGGCGTCCAGATCCAGGGTGTCGCTTTCCACTTCGATCACGGCGGCCACGCGCGGCAGGTCGAGCGCGATGCCGAGCCGCTCGGCCCAGCCGGCCAATGCCGGGGTCGGGCCGTCGGCGCGGATCAGGCCAAGCGTGACTTCTTCGCGCAGGCGCGCATCGCGGGCCAGCAGGCGCAGCAGGCCGGCCTGTTCCAGCATGGCTTCGGCGGCCATGCGCACCAGTTCGGCCTGTTGCCCGATCCGCTGCGGGTCGCCGGTGAGCCCGACGCAGCCGGCGATGCGGCCATCCACGATCAGCGGCAGATTCACGCCTGGCCGCACTGCATCCAGTTGCTGCGCCAGCGCCGCATCGATCTCCACCCGGCCCTGTCTGGACAGCACCAGCAGCGCGCCCTCGTGCAGCTGGCCCAGACGCGCCGGCTCGCCGCTGGCGATGATGACGCCGGTGTGGTCCATCACATTGACGTTGCCGTCGATGATGGTCATCGCGCGGTCGACGATGGACTGCGCCAGGGTGCGGTCGAGCGTAAGCATGGGTTTGGAGGTCTGTGGACGCGAACGAGGGAGATCACGGTGCCATGGTCGGCACGTGCATGTTCGACACGGGTGTGACTGTGCAGGGTGCGGCGGCAGCGGGTGCTTCTACCGCCGTTGCTGGCAGCCGGCCGCACGGGGTTCGATTCGGATGCGTCAGGCGAAGATGCGGCGCGCTGCGACGCCTGCTGCCGGCGCGCTGCGCACCCGTCGTGAGTGAGCAGCCGACTTCCCGGAAGCGGTGGCAGTCACGCCGGCAACGCGTCGCGCCGTCACCCTGCAGGCGCCAGGCATGTCGCGCGCGCCGATGGGCTGCAGTGGGGCAGGCACGAGGAGGGCCGGCGTGAGGCATCCGTGCGCTGCCGTCAGCGGCCTTCTCCGACTGCAGGCACCTGCGCCAACGCGCTGCCCACCTGCAACGTCGCCGCCACATTGCGGGCGGCGATGCGCACGTTGCTGGCGGCTTCGGCCAGCGCCTGCTCCACCGTGCAGGCGCGATGCACCACTGCGAACATCGCATCGATGCCATGGCCATGCAGCAGCGCGGCGCCGTTGCCCAGGCAGCCGACGATGGCGATCACCGGTTTGCCGTGCCGCTGCGCCACCCGCGCCACCCCCACCGGGGTCTTGCCGTGCAGGCTCTGGCTGTCCAGACGGCCTTCGCCGGTGATGACCAGATCGGCATCGGCGACCAGCGCATCCAGCCCAAGCGCCTGCGCGACGATCTCCACGCCGGGCCGCAGCTGCGCGCCCAGATACGCCACCAACGCCGCGCCCAGGCCGCCGGCCGCACCGCCGCCGGGCAGGTCGTGCAACTGCACGCCGAGGTCGCGTTGCAGGAGGTTGGCGTAATGCTGCAGGTTGCTATCGAGCTGACGCACCATGCTGGGCGTGGCGCCTTTCTGCGGGCCGAAGACTGCCGAAGCGCCGGTGGGGCCGATCAGCGGGTTGTCCACATCGCAGGCCACTTCGAACTGGCAGTCCTGCAGGCGCACGTCCAGGCCTTCGGTCTCGATGCGCGCCAAGGCGGCCAGCGCGCCGCCGCCTGGGCCGATCGGCGCGCCTTGCGCATCCAGCAACCGCACGCCCAAGGCCTGCGCCAGGCCGGCGCCGCCGTCGTTGGTGGCACTGCCGCCGATGCCGATGATGAAGCGCCGCGCGCCGGCATCCAGCGCGGCCAGGATCAACTCGCCCACCCCCGCGGTGCTGGTACGCAGCGGCGCGCGTTCGGCCGGTGGCAGCAGCGCCAGGCCGCTGGCGGCGGCCATTTCGATCACCGCAGTGCGGCCGTCGCCGGTCAGGCCGAAGAATGCCGGCACCGGGGTGCCGAGCGGGCCGCTGACCGTGCAGGCGATCACCCGCCCGCCGGTGGCGGCCACCAGGGCATCGACCGTGCCTTCGCCGCCATCGGCGACCGGCACCTTGCGGTACTGCCAGTCGGGAAACACCTCGCGGAAGCCGGCCTCGATCTGGGTGGCCACCTGCAGCGCGGACAGGCTTTCCTTGTACGAATCGGGGGCGATGACGATCTTCATGGGGACACTCGCTTGAATGGGCGCATCACTGGTTCACCGCGCGCGCCGGCACCCGCAGCACCAGCGCGGCGCCCAGCAGCATGGCCCCGGCCAGCACGTACAGCGCCAGCTCGGTGCTGTGGGTGGTGTCCTTGATCCAGCCCACCAGATACGGGCTGACGAAGCCGGCAACCTGGCCGGTGGAATTGATCAGCGCCAGCCCGCCGGCCGCAGCGGCGGCAGTGAGAAAGCCATTGGTCAGCGGCCAGAACAGCGGCAAGCCGCTGACCGCGCCCATCGTGGCCAGGGTCATGCCGAACAGGGCCAGGCCCAGGTTGTCGGTGACGCTGGCGGCGATGCACAGGCCGGCTGCGCCCATCAGCAACGGGATCACCAGATGCCAGCGACGCTCGCCACGACGGTCGGCCGAGCGGCCCATCAACACCATGAACACCGCTGCGGCCAGATACGGGATGGCGCTCATCAGGCCGATCCGGGTCGGGTCGGTGACGCCGCTGCCCTGGATGATCGAGGGCAGCCAGAAGTTGATCGCATACACCCCGCTCTGGATGCAGAAGTACACCGTGCCCAGCATCCACACCGCCGGGTTGCGCAGCACCGCGCCCAGCGAGGTGGAGGCGCCGGCCGGTTTGCGTGCTTCGTCGTCTGCCAGCGCGCGGGTCAGTGCCTGTTTCTGGTGCGCATCCAGCCAGGTCGCCTGCTGCACGCCGTCGCTGAGCAGGAACCACACCCCGATGCCCAGCAGCACCGTGGGCAGGCCCTGCAGCAGAAACATCCATTGCCAGCCGGCCAAACCGCCCTGCCCGGCCGAAAAGTGGCTGAGGATCCAGCCCGACAACGGCCCGCCCAGCACGCCGGAGATCGGGATGGCCGACATGAAGACGGTCATGACCCGGCCATGCTGGGCGCGCGGAAACCAGCGCGTCAGATACAGCACGATGCCCGGGAAGAAGCCGGCCTCGGCAGCGCCTGTGAGCAGGCGCAACGTGTAAAAACCGGCCGGGGTGCGCACGAACATCAGGCAGGTGGAGAGCAGGCCCCAGCTGACCATCATGATCGCCACCCAGCGGCGCGCGCCGATGCGCTGCAGGATCAGATTGCTCGGCACCCCGCAAGCCAGGTAGCCGATGAAGAAGATGCCTGCGCCCAACCCATAGACCGTTTCGCTCATGCCCAGATCGCCGAGCATCTGCAACTTGGCGAAGCCGACGTTGACCCGGTCCAGATAATTGAACAGGTAGCAGACGAACAGGAAAGGGATCAGCCGCCACAGGATCTTGCGGTAGGTCGGGCGCATGCCATCGGGGGGCGGCAAGGGCCGGGTGGCTTGGGTCATCGCACGCTCCAGCAGTCGGTGGGCCAACCAGTGCGCGGCGCAGCGGTGCCGGCACCACACAGGGGGTCGGCGCATTCTAGTTGGAGCTTTTTCCCGGAAGCATCGTCAGGATGCTGCCTGTCTATGGGCAGCTGGGCGCTGATTTTTGTGCAAATGCCCAAATCCGCATCAAGCATCTCGGCATGTGCCGGGCTCGGAGTGCCACGGCGACCATGCTGCTGGTGCAGGGCTGGCCGCCCCGATGCAGCGCGGCCACCCGGCCACGTAACCGTCTGGCCGACAACTAGCGCTGACGCACGCCGCGCGCCCCGATCAACCAATCCGGCGAAGAAGCCCGCAGCGGCAGCGCGCCTCTACCCCAGCCCAGCGCCCCATCGCCAGGCCCGACGCAGCACCCAGCCCTCCGCACGATGGACCGCCTTGGCTCTGCGAATCCCGAATCCCGCCTGCCGAATCCCGGCACCAGGTGCCCTACCGATTCCCCACTCCCGATTCCCGGTTCCCCGCCGCATACGCCTGCGCCTGCCCCATCACCCGCAGCAGGTTGCCGCCCCAGATGCCGGCGATCTGCTGTTCGGTGTAGCCCCTGCGCAGCAGCCAGGCGGTGATGCGCGGGAGCTTGGAGACATCTTCCAGGCCGACCACGCCACCGCCGCCGTCCCAGTCCATGCCGATGCCCACGTGCTCGGGCCCGACCAGCTTGAGCACATGCTCCAGATGGGCGAAGAAATCCTCTTCGGTCGCCCGCTTGATCGGGTAACGCGCATCCAGCTCCTTGAGTGCGGCGCTCAGGGCGGTGCCGTCGGCGATCTTGACGTGTTCCCAACCGCCGTACTGGTCGGTCAACGCCTTTTCGGCGGCCTTGCGCTCGGGGCTGGCGCCGCTGTCGACCAGATAGCCGCCGTAGGAGTTCACCTGGATCACGCCGCCGTGCTGGGCCAGCACCTTCAGCCGTGCGTCGTCGATATTGCGCGGATGGTTGAAGACCGCACGCGCGCCGCTGTGCGAGAGCACGATCGGCACCGGCGATAGCGCGATCAACTGGTCGAACACCGCATCGGAGGCGTGCGATTGATCGATCACGATGCCCAGCGCCTGCGCCTGCTGCACCAGTTGCTTGCCGGCCGGGCTCAAGCCCTTCCACTCCGGGCCCTTGGGGTCGGTGGCCGAATCGGCGAACTCGTTGTTGAGAAAATGCACGGTGCTCATCAGGCGCAGGCCTTGCGCGTAATAGAAGCTCAGCAACGTGGGGTCGGCCACCAAGGGGCTGGCGTTTTCCATGCTGATGTACACCACGCGCTTGCCATCGGCCTTGATGCGCGCTGCGTCAGCTGGCGTGGTGGCGAAGGCAAAGTGCTGCGGTTGCGCGGCCAGCAGCGTGTGGATCTTCAACAGCCGCTGCAAGCCGGCATCGCGGTCGCGCAAATGCGCCGCCGCACTGCGATCGCCTTGCCCGGTGTAGACCGCCCAGAAGCCGCCATCCAGCGCGCCTGCGAGCATGCGCGGGTAGTCCACCTGCGACAAGCGATTGCCGGCATGCGCCTGCAACACGTCGAAGTCCGGGCGCTCCAGATTGGCCGGCGTGTCCAGATGCGAATCCAGCGTGACCAGCCGCTGTTGCAAGGCGGTGGCACGCGCCAGCTCGGCCTTGGAAAACTCCAGCGCGTGGCTGGGTGCGGCCACGGCCAGACTCAGGAAGATGGCGGTGCACAGGCGGTGCAGGGTCATGACAGCTCGCAGAAGGTGGGGGTGGATCGATCATAGCCGCGCAGGGATCGGCCGATCTCTGCGCAGAACGCGGGCACGGGCCGCCGCGATGCGCAGTCGCAGACACCAGCGCCTGCGACCACGCACCAACGCGTCACTTGCGCTCGAAGAACTCGTGATAGGCCTTGGATTTGCCTTCCGGCGACTTGCCCACGCCATTGCGGATCAGCGTCTTGCCGTCGGCAGAAAACGTCCAGAACTCGCCGACGATGACGTCGTCGTCCTTCATCTTGAGGATCTGGTAGGTATCGGCGCCGGTCTTGCTCACCGCGATCTGGTTGAAGCGCGCCTGCTCGTTGAGCGGGCTGGGTTTGCCATCGAGCGTGGTGACGTAATCCACCTTGTACGGGGTGGCCGGACGGGTGGTGTTGATGGAGTGGTATTCGATGCGGTTGTCGGAGAACTGCACGTTGATGGTCAGGCGCATGCCCTTGGGGAACTTGCCGTCGCTCCAGTTGGATTTGGATTCCACCAGCGTCCAGGCGCCATCGTGCGGATCGGCTGCGAATGCGGTGGAGGTGGCGGTCAGCGTCGCGATGGCGAACAAGGCGGTGGTCAGAAAAGTGCGCATGGGCGGTGTCCTTGGATGCTGGGATGTCAGGCGGTGATGTCGGGTAGCTGCTTCAGGTGTGGCCATCGTCGGAAGGCGATGGTCAGAAGTCGGTGCGCGATTCCAGGTGCTGTTCGACCTGCTCGCGGGTGGTCCACAAGGTGCGGAACTCGCCCTTGGAAAGCAGCTGTAGCTGGTCGCTGATGTGTGCCGAGCCGGGCTGGCTGGCATTGCCGTAACTCATCAAGCCTTTGGCCTTGATGGGCGTGGAAAACTCCACCAGCGAGACCCAGGTTTCGCCGTGTTGCGGCAGGCGTTGGCCATCGGCATTGGGTGGGTTCCAGGTGATCACATCGAACGCACCCAGGTTGCCGAAACCGCCACGGCCAGGCACATCGACCTCGCCCAGATGGAAGCGCGAGACCTCGCCGTACGGCCGATCAATCGCGCCATAGGTCTTCTTGGTGCTGGCGACGGCCTGCTTGAGTTGACGCAGCGCCAGCGCCGGGTCCTTCAAACCGCTGGGTGTGGTCAATGGCGCGGCCAATGACCAAGGCGTGGCGTAGCCGGCTTGCGAGAGGTAACGCGCATCGCCGGTGAACAAGCGCGCCCATTCCTCGAACAACAAAGCGCCACGACTGTCGGTTTCGAAGTGGCGGTCCCAGGCCTTGAGCACGGCGATCGCAGCGGCGATGTCCGGGTCGGTACTGTCTGCGGCCGCGGCATACAGCTGCGGCAACGTGCGATCGGCCGCCAGCGCCTGCGCGGTGCGCTTGAGCGCGACGAACTGGTCGAAGTCGATGTTGTCGTGTTCGGCCAGCATCTTTACCGAGTTCTGCGCACGCAACGACATCGGCCCGACCGGTGCGACATACGCGGGGAAGGCGCTCGGCTCCAGCACGCGCGGCCAGCTCGCCAGCCACGGCGGGTCGTTGGTGTTCTGCACGAAACCGCCGGCCGGGTTGATCACCTTGGGCAGCTCGTCGTAGCCGTGTACCTCACTCCACAACGTGGACGCAGTATCGCCCGGCACCAGCCCGCTCCAGTACTTCAGATCGCCTTGCGCATGCTTGGGCAGGATGCCGTTGTCCAGGAACAGCACGTTGCCGGCCTTGTCGGCATAGACGATGTTGAACATCGGCACCTGCAGCTGTTTCAGCGCGCGCTGGAACTGCGCAAAATCCTGCGCCTTGCCCATGTCCCAGTACTGCTTGAGCATGTCGGGCCGATCCAGGCCGGCCACACGCAGCGCCACGGTGCTGCCGTCGTAACGCTGAAAAACCGGGCCGTGCACGCTCTGGCGAACTTGCAGCGCCTCTTCCTTCAGCGCGCCATCGGCCTGACGGATCTTCAAGGTCCTGGTCTCACGCTTGAACGGCAGCACCTTGCCGTCCAGCAGATAGCCATCGCCCGACAAGCTGAGTTTGTAGGTGGTCTGGCCCAGCAGCGTGTTCACCGTATTGGTGAAACCCAGTTGCTTGTTGAAACCGAAACGCAGGATCGGCAGGCCCACCTGGGTGGCGCCGTACAGATCCACGCCGGGCCCGTTGAGATGCGCTTCGTAATAGGTAAAAAAGCCGCTGCCCCACGGCAGATGCGGGTTGGCCAGCAGCATGGCGTGGCCGTCGCGGGTCTTCTTGGGCATCACCGCCCAGGCGTTGGAGCCGTCGCGCGCCTGGGCGTCCTTGGGCGGCTCGCCCAGCACTTTTGCAGGCGAGGCGATGTAGACGTAATTCATCAACCGGTGCGCGTGCGCCACCACGTCCACGCCGGTGATCGGCAGCACCACTTTGACCTCTGCGTCCAAGGCATCCGGGTGTGCGGCGGCGTAGTCGTTGATGCCCTGCGCGAATGCATCCAGATCGGCGCGAAAGCCCGGATCCTGCTGCCGGTACCACTGCTGCGCGCGCGCGTAGACATCGTTGGTGGCCAGCCAGCGATCCTGTTCGGCGTATTTGTCGCCCCAGTATTCGGCGGCGCGGCCGCGCGCTTCGCCGTAGAGATGCAGCAGCAAATTGCCGTGGCTGTGCGTTTGCGCCCAACCGAAGCCGTAGAAGGTGCCGGCCTCGGTCTTGGCGTAGACATGCGGCACGCCGTAGCGATCCCACAGGATCTCGCCGGTATCTTTACCGCTGCTGGCGAGCACCGCCGGCGGCGCGCATGCCAGCGCGATCAACAGCAACCCTGCGTAGGTGAAAGCGCTGCGCGAACGCGCCCGCATCAAAGACAATTGCGGCACTGGATCACTCCTCAAAAGGTGTACGTCAACTTGGTGTAGTAGGACCCGCCGGTGAAGCCATACGGCACGCTGGTGACGTAGAAACCGCTGCCGGTGCTGGCGACCGCGCCGATGTTTTTCGGGTATTGGTTGAACAGGTTGTTGGCGCCGAGCGTCCAGGTGATGCGATCGGACAGTGCATAGGACGCCTCCAGATCGGTGATCCATTTGGCCGGCACGTGCTCGTCGTTGGCCGGGTTGTTTTCCAGCACGTCGAAACTGCCGAAGCGGTTCACGCGCACGTTGAGCGCGAAGTCGCCGATCACCCAATTTCCGCCCAGCAGCAACTTGCTGCGCGGGGTGCGCGACAGATAGCCGCGCGAGGCGCGGTCGAACAGCTCGTAGCCGGCGCCCAGCGAGTCCAGCGCGGCCGGGTTGTCGGCGATGCGGGTGATCTCGGTTTTGTTGTAGTTGTAGCCCAGGTTCCAGTTGACCCGGCCCCAGTCGCCGGCCTCCATGCGCCAGGTCGCCACCACGTCCACGCCTTCGATGCGGGTGTCGATGGCGTTGGTGAAGTACTGCGCGCTGTCGACCCCGGACACGCCGGCGCGGGTGAGCAGGTCGGTGATCGCCGCACCGGTGATGTAGCCGGTCATGCCGATGCGGTCGTCCAGATCGATGCGGTAGGCGTCCACGGTGAGGCTGAGCGCGCGGCTGGGGTTGTAGGTGAAGCCGATGCTGGCGTTGGTGGATTCTTCCGGCTTCAGCGGTTCGGCGCCGAGTGCGAGCGCGGCGGGGGAATCCACCGGCAGCGTCTTGGCCAGGAACAGTTCGCGATCGCCGTTATCCAGCGTGCGCCAGCTGCTGTTGGTGGCCGCGTACAAGGCCTGCGCCAAGGCCGGCGCGCGGAAGCCGGTGCTGGCCGCGCCTCGCAATGCGAAGGTAGGGGTGATGGCCCAGCGCGCGGTGAACTTGCCCACTGCGGTGTCGCCGGCCGAATCGTCGAAGCGTTCGTAGCGGCCGGCCAGACCCAGCGACACGCTGTCGGCCACGTCCCAGGTCAGGTCGACATAGGCTGCGCCGCTGTTGCGATGCAGGCTGCCGGCTTCGTCGGGCTGGAAGGTGATCGCGCCCTGCGCGCCAGGGGGCGGCGCCTGCCCGGCACGCGGATGGCCGGCCGGAAACACGTAGCTGCCGGCCGCATACGCCGCCTGCTCGCCGGCCTGGATCTCGTATTTTTCGTAGCGGTGCTGCACGCCCAGCGACACCTGCAACGGGCGCTCGGCCAGCTGCAGGCCGCGGGTGATGTCCAGGCTGGTGGTCCAGTCGGTGGAGGTCAGCTGGCCTAGATAGAACTCGGTGGGGCTGGTTGGCCCCAGACTGGCATTGAGCGTGTGCAGCCCGTCGCGTTCGGAGGCGTTGCTGCCGTAGCTGGTGGCCAGGTCCCAATCCCACTCGCCCCACAGCCCCTTGATGCCGGCGGTGAACTCGTAATCGGTCTCGTCGATGCGCAGGCGCGGGCTGTACCCGTCCGGGTAAATTTCCTGCAGCGTGTTGTTGGCGTTGGGATTGCGGAACGACCATTCCAGATCGCTCAGGCGGCGGCTGTAGGTGGCATAGGAATAACCGCGCAGGTCGCCGCCCAGGCCGAGTTCGGCGTTGTAGGACAGGTTGGCGCCCTTCTGCCAGGGCTGGCCGAAGTTGCGCGTGATCAACCGGTCGGCGCTGGCCTCACGCGGGTCTGGCTGGCCGTTGACCGGGTAGTACAGCCGGTAGTTGTCGGCCACCGGCACCGCGCGGTTGGAGGTCTGTTGATAGCGGGCGTCGGCGGCCAGATAGACGAAGCCGTCGCTGCCCAGCGCCAGGCCCTTGCCGATGCTGGCGCTGCTGCTGTCGCCATCGGCGCGGTCGATGTTCTGGCCCCACAGGATGTCGGCCTTGCCGCCGTCGGCATCGGATTTGAGAAGGATGTTGATGACACCGGCGATCGCATCCGAGCCGTATTGCGCAGCGGCGCCGTCGCGCAGCACTTCGATATGGTCCACCGCCGAGACCGGGATCAGGCTCATGTCCACCGGCACCGAACCACGGCCGACGATGCCGGCGATGTTGATGCTGGCGGTGCGGTGGCGGCGCTTGCCGTTGACCAGCACCAGGGTGTGATCCGGATTGAGCCCGCGCAGCCCGCCGGTGGCGATCACATACGAGGTGCCGTTGCCGGATTTGGCCGGCGCATTGAACGAAGGCACCAGGTCGTTGAGCGCCGCCAGCAGGCCCGGGCGCCCGGTCTTTTCCAGTTCCGCCGCGCCGATCACATCGATCGGGGTGGGACTTTCGGTGACGGTGCGCTGCACGCCGCGCGCGCCGGTGACCACCACCGCGTCCAGATTGCCGACTGCGGCGTCTGCGGGCGGCGCGGCGGCGGGTGCGTCCACTTGTGCATAGCCCACGCCGGGATGGCCGTGCAAGGCGGCGGTCATCGGCTGCGCCGAGGCCAGCGTGATGCGTTCGCCGTCGTCTTCGACCACGCTCAATCCGGTGCCGGTCAGTAATTGCCGTAGTGCCACGCGCGATTCCAGCGTGCCCTGCACGGCCGGCGTGCGCACCTGCTGCAGATACTCGCCCGGTGCCACGATCTGCACGCCGGCCTGCCGTGCGAACTCCGGCAACGCCACCACGGCATTGCTCTCCGGCAGCGAGAACGTGCGCCCCTGCGGTGAGGCGGCCAACGCATGGCCCGCTGCCATCATCGCCACGGCCGTGCCGATGGCCTTGCTCAAACGCCTTGTTGCTGCCTGCATCACTGTTCTCCGCGGGCGCGCGTGCGCCGCTGTTTGATCGCTGTCACCGTTGCTGTCTGGCTCCCCTGTGTGTTCGATGCGTCGCCGCCGCTTTTCCGCCATGGACATCGCATCAGGTGACGCACGGCCATGCACATCACTGCGCGATTGCCCCGCGCAGATGGATGCCGCCACGGGTGTGTTCGATCTGCAGGCCCATGCTCAGTGCGACAGAGCGCGCGAAGCCTTCCGGATCGTTGGCCGAGTACAGGCCGACCACGGTGCGTCGCGCCACGGCGGGGTCGTCGATCAGGATGCGCATGTCGTTGTAGCGGGCGAATTCGGCAGCGGCCTGCGCCAGCGTGTCGCCATCGAAGGCGATCATGCCGTCGCGCCAGACCAGCAACTGCTGCACGCGTTGCGCATCCAGCGGCTGCAGCTGCACTGCCCGCGTCGGGCTGACCATCGCCAACATGTTGGCTGCCACCCGTTGCGGTGCGCGCTGGTCGGCATCCACTTCGACGGTGCCTTCGCGCACGAGGACCTTGACTGCATCGTCCTGCCGGCGGCGCACGCTGAAGCTGGTGCCGACCGCGCGCACTTCCGAGCCGGCCGCCATCACCACGAACGGGCGGTGGCGATCCTTGGCCACATCGAACAAGGCCTCGCCACGCAGCAGCTGGATCTGACGCCGGTCGGCGCGGTACTCCACCACCACTTCCGAGCCGGAGTTGAGCGTCACTGCCGAGCCGTCTGCCAATGGCAGGCGCAGCACCTCGCCGATGCGGGTGAGGTGATGGCCGCTGCCGGGTGTGCCGCTGCCCGCCATGGCCTCACTGGGCGTGCGATTCATGCGCATGGGTTGCTGCAGCGCCAGCATGCCACTGGCTGCGGCGACCACGCTGGCCGCAAGCGCGGCCAACCAGGCACCGCGTCGGCGCGCACGCACGCGCCTGGCCTGGCTCTGTACTGCAAAGCCCTGCCCCAACGCACGCGCGCGATCAAAATGCAGATGCACCGCGTGCGCACGCGCATACGCCCCGCGATGGCGCACGTCTGCGGCCAGCCAACGGTCGCGCTGCGCGCACTCGGCCGGCGTGAGCCGGTCGCCGTCCTCGCGTCCCACCCAGGCGGCGGCAATGTCGTCGATGGTACGCATGCTCAGGTGCCACGCTGCGGGTCGGCCAGGCGTGTGGCCTGCGCGTCGTGGACGGCGGCCGGTGCGGAGACGCGGGTGCGGCCCATGCGGGCCATCAGCAAACGCAATCCCTTCACGATGTGTTTTTCCACGGTGTTCTCGCTGATTCCGAGCCGCGCGGCGATCTCGCGCTGCGACAGTCCATCGACCTTGCGCAGCAGAAATACCTGGCGGCATTTGTCCGGCAGTGCCGACAGCGCTTCGCCGATGCGGCGCAGCTCCTGACCGGCAATGGCGTGGCGCTCGGGTGAGCGCTCGTCCTGTGTGATGTCCAGGCGCTCGATTTCCGCCACGCTTTCGATCGAAACGATCCTGGCGCGCCGCACCTGCTGCAGCAGCACCGACTGCGCGGCGGTGAACAGATAGGCGCGCGGGTTGGCGATATGGCCGACCTCGCCCAGCCCGGCCAGGATGGCGTAGGTCTCCTGGATCACATCGTCGCAATCGACGTTGCCAGGGGCATGCTTGCGCAGCCAGCGCCGCAGCGCCGGCTCATGCGGCAGGATCTGCGTCGCCAGCCAGGCGGCGCGCTGGGAATCGATGGCCGGCATCTAGGGCGCGGCCTGTGCGGTGCCAGCACGCTGGGGTGAGGACGTCATTGCATTCTCCGAGTGTCGAGCCGATCCCCTGCTCCCATCTCAACGATGGATCAGCGGCGCGGATCCGCCATTGCGTCTGACGGGTGGGGTGGCGTTGTGGCGCTACCCGCGCAGCGATTGCGGCGTGTGCGGCTGTACGCGCTGTCTGCCAGGCCGGCCACGCTGCGTGCGTTCTCCGAGTGTCGAGGGAGCGCGATGCGCAGCGGCGGCCACGCGATCGCGCACGTGCCGGCATGCGCCACGTGCGAGGTGCGCAGCCACGCCGAACCTAGAACCTGAAACCGCAGCCTCTTGAAGCCGCCATGGGCCTGCCGCCAGGCATGCGGCGCGCGCTACAACTCGCCCAGCCCCGGCGGATTGGTCTGCGAACGCGGCACCGCTTCTTCGGCCAGGTTCCAGCGCGCCAGCGCCTTGGCATACAGGCCGCTGTCGATCTGCGCGTTGATTGCCTGGGTGATCGCCTCGGCCAGGCCGCTGCCCTTGCGCGTGGTCACCGAAATGGCCGCCGCCTGCGGCCACCCACCGGGGAACAGCCCTACCCGGCGCACCTTGCCGTCGCGCGCCGCATACGCGCCGGTGGCATTGGGCTCGAACGAGACATCGGCGCGGCCAGTGATCACCGCCAACCGCCCCACCACCGCATCGTCGAAATACTGAAACTCCACCGGTTTCAGTCCCGCCGCGACATTGCGCGCATCCCAGTGGCGCAGGATCTGGTCCTGGTTGGTGCTGGCGCCCACCACCACCTTCAAGCCGGCCACGTCGCTGGGTTGGGTGATCTGTTTGATCGGCCCATCGCTGCGGGTGTAGATGCCAAGCAGGTCGTAGCGGTAGCTGGAAAAATCGAACTTCTGCTTGCGCAATTCAGTGACGGTGACATTGGCGATCACCGCGTCGTACTTGCCCGATTCCAGCCCCAGCGGCCAGTCCGCCCACGCCACCGGCACCAAATTCAATTGCAGCCCCAGCGCGGTTGCGACCAGACGCGCGATGTCCGGCTCCACGCCGATCACCTGCTTGCCATCGGCGGCGTAGTCGCCCAGCGGCAACGCTGCCGCCACGGTGGCCACGGTCAGCGCGCCGGGTTTGACGAAGCGATGGCCGGCCGGCAGCAGGGCGATGGCGGCCTGGTCCGGCGGTGCCTGCAGCGGCGGCAGTTCGGTGGCGGCAGGTTTGCGCGTGGTGGCCTGCGCCTCATTGGCCGGCTTGCGCGTCAACAGGATCGCAGCGATGCCGATCGCCAGCACCACCACGATGGCGGCGATGTTGAACAGGCGGCGGCGGGACGCGGGGGGCTGGGTCATGCGGGCATCCTTGAGAAGGTGCTGCTTGGAAAAGTCGCGCTTGAACAGGTGGTGACCGCAAACGCGATGTGCGGAAAGGCGTTGCTTGAACGGCCCGTCATCAGCGCGCGATGGCCCGGCACGCAAGCTGCAGCGCTACGCGCGCTCACAGCACCTTGGCCAGGAACTCGGCGGTACGCGGATGCGCCGGCGCGCGGAACAAACGCTCCGGTGGCGCGGCTTCGACCACCCGGCCGTGTTCCATGAACACCACGCTGTCGGCCACGCGGCGCGCAAAGCCGATCTCGTGAGTGACGATCACCAGCGTGGTGCCCGAGCGCGCCAGCTCTTCGATGACCTCCAGCACTTCGTTGACCAGCTCCGGGTCCAAGGCGGAGGTGGGTTCGTCGAATAACAGCACCTTCGGCCGTAGCGCTAACGCACGCGCGATCGCCACGCGTTGCTGCTGCCCACCGGAGAGCTGACGCGGATACGCATCCAGCTTGTCGGCCAGGCCAACACGGGCCAGCAACGCCTGCGCCTGCAGGTGCGCCTGTTTGGGTGCGATGCCGCGCACCGCGATCGGCGCTTCCATCACGTTCTCCAGCGCGGTCAGATGCGGGAACAGGTTGAAGTTCTGGAACACCATGCCGATGTCGGCGCGGCGGCGGCGGATCTCCGCTTCGCGCAGTTCGTGCAGGCTGTCGCCGACGCGGCGATAGCCGATCAACTCGCCATCGACGGTGACATGCCCGGCATCCACGCGTTCCAGATGATTGATGGTGCGCAGCAAGGTGGACTTGCCCGCGCCGGATGGGCCGATGATGGCGGTGACGCTGCAGGCGGGAAGCTCCAGGTCCACCGCATCGAGCACGCGCTGCTCGCCGTAATGCTTGGTCACGCCCTGGATCCTGACCACCGCACCGCGGCCCACCGCCACCGCATCGGCAACGGCATCGACGGCTGCCACCGGCTGCGTGGCTGCAATGGCTGAACGCTGCCACCAGCCGCGGCGGCGCGAGGGCAATTCACGCAATGCACCGCGTGCAAAGCGACGTTCCACCTGCGCCTGCAACAACGACAGCAAGGTGAGAATCACCAGGTACCAGACCGTGGCCACCATCAGCAGCGGCACCACATCCAGGTTGCGCCGGTAGATCACCTGGATGGTGTAGAACAGCTCCGGCAACGCCAGGATGTAGACCACCGAGGTGCCCTTGGCGAGGTTGATCACATCGTTGAAGGCGCCCGGCAAGATGGTGCGCATCGCCTGCGGCAATACGATGCGGCGGATCTGCCGCACGCGCGGCAAGCCCAATGCCGCAGAGGCTTCGAACTGGCCCTGATCCACCGACAGAATGCCGCCGCGAATGATCTCCGCCGAGAACGCGGCCTGATTCAACGACAAGCCCAGCACGGCCGCAGCGAACTGGCTGATCAACGCGGTGGTGGGATACGAAAACAGCGTGATGCCGGTGAACGGCACATCCAGGCTGATGGTGGCGTAGAGATAGCCCAGGTTGTTGAGCAACAACAACAGCACCAGCAGCGGGATCGAGCGGAACAACCACACATAGCCCCACGACACGCCGGCCAGCAACGGCGACCCGGACACGCGCGCGAGGGCAAGCAAGGTGCCCAGCGCAAAGCCGAACAGCGTGCCAAGTACGGTCAGCAACAGCGTGCGGCCAAGCCCAGCCAGCACCGGCTCGGCGAAGAACCATTCGGCAAACACGTCCCAGCCCCAGCGCGGGTTGCCGAGCATCGATTGCAGCACCGCCAGGATCAACAGGATCGCCACCAGCGTGCCGCCGGTCTGCAGTGGATGCCGGGCCGGCACGATGCGCGGTGCGCTGCGTTGCTCGCGCGTGGCTGCGGCGGTGCGTCGGTCGAGTTCGGGGAGGGTCTGGCTGCTCATGGCGTCTGCGTCGAAAGGGAAGAAGGCCGCAGCGCGCGCACCGGCAGCGGCACCGGCAAGTGCTTTTCGAACGGCAGATGCAGCACGGTTTCCGGATCGGCCTGCTGGTCGTACAGCGCGGCATAGCCGTGGGTCAGATACAGGTGCACCGCCTCGGGTTGGCGGAAGCCGGTGGTGAGATAGACGCGCCGGTACCCTTGTCGTATCGCCTGGGCTTCCAGCTCTTCCAGCACCCGCCGCGCGATGCCCTGGCGGCGTAGATCATCGCGCGTCCAGATGCGTTTGAACTCGGCGGTATCGACGTCGTGGTGGCGCATGAACGCGCCGCCGCCGATGGTCTGACCATCGCGCAGCAACAGCACAAAGGCACCGTGCGGCGAGGCGAAGGCTTCGGCCGGATAACGCAGCAACTCATCGCGCGCACTGCCGCCGATGCGGCCGATCACATCGTGATAGCGGTTGCTGTATTCGCGCTCCAGGCCCTCGAACAGCGGCTGCGCGCGCGGGTCGTGCACGGAGGTGTAGAGGAACTGCTCGCTCATGCCGATGCCCGCTTTGCATCGATGTCGGAATCTGCACTGAGAAAGCGCTCGGTCAGCCGCGCCCAGTAGCTGGCAGCCGGTGCGATCACCGCATCGTTGAACACGTAGCGCGGGCTGTGCAGCGAGGCGCTGTCGCCATTGCCGACAAACAAAAAGCTGCCCGGACGCTGCTGCAGCAAGAACGCGAAATCCTCACTGGCGGTACGCGGCGCCAGCCCGGCTACCACGCCATCGGCGCCGAACAATTCCACGGCGATGTCGCGTGCGAATGCGGTCTCCGCTGCGTGGTTGATCACGCTGGGAAATCCCAACGGGAAGTCGATCTGCACCTGCGCCCCGAAACTGGCCGCGATCGCTTCGGCCAACGCCGGAATGCGTTGCCGCAGGGTCTCGCGCACCTGCGGCAGGAATGCGCGCACGGTGAGCTTCAAGTCCACGCTGTCGGGGATCACATTGGCGGCTTTGCCACCGTGGATCGAGCCGACCGTGATCACCGCCATCTCGCGCGGGTCGACATTGCGCGAGACGATGCTTTGCAGGGCGGTGATCAGATGCGCGGCCACCAACACCGAATCCACCCCGGTGTGCGGCTCGGCGCCATGTCCGCCCTTGCCGAGTACGCGGATCGACGCCCAATCCACTGACGCCATCGCCGGGCCGTCGACAAAGCCCAGCCGCCCGGCCGGCACGCCCGGCCAGTTGTGCAAGCCGAAGATCGCATCGACCGGAAAGCGCTCGAACAAGCCATCGGCCAGCATCCGCGTGGCGCCCGAGCCGGTCTCTTCGGCTGGCTGAAAGATCAGCTGCAAGGTGCCGTCGAAGCGGCCGTGTTTGGCGAGGTAATGCGCGGCCGCCAGCAGGATCGCAGTGTGGCCGTCATGCCCGCAGGCATGCATCAAACCGTGCGTGCCGCTGGCATAGTCCAGCCCGGAATCTTCGGTGATCGGCAAGGCATCGATGTCGGCGCGCAGTCCGAGCCGACGTGTACCGATGCCGCGCACCAGCGTGCCGACTACACCGGTGCCACCGACGCCGGTGGTGACGGTGTAGCCCCAATCCGACAACAGCCCGGCAATGCGCGCACTGGTGCGGTGTTCTTCGAACGCCAGCTCCGGATGACGATGGAAGTCACGCCGCAGCGCGATCGCTTCTTCGGCGAACGCGGCGATACGGATGGACGGATGCGGATGGGTGCTTGCCGACAACACGGACATGGCCTGCTCCCTCAACCGGCTTTGCGCGCGGCATCGGCCACTGGCGCGTAACGGCTGGCCTTGTATGGCAACCCAAGGTGATCGCGCAGCGTCACACCGGGCGGCGTGCGTTGGAAATAGCCGCGCGCTTCCAGCACCGGCAACACCTGCGCCACGAAATCGTCCAGGCCCTGCGTCTGCACCGGGAACCCAAGGATGAAACCGTCGCTGGCGCCGGCATCGAACCAGCGGATCAACGCGTCGGCCACCTGCTCGCCGGTGCCGATGAACTGCGGCCGCGGGCTCACCGCTTCCAGCGCCACCTGACGCAGCGTCAATCCCTGCGTGCGCGCATCGTGTTTGATCTTGTCGGTGGTGGAACGGAAGCTGTTGGCACCGATATCGCCCAGCTCCGGGAACGGCGCATCCAGGGCGTACTGGCTGAAATCGTGGTGGTCAAAAAAGCGCCCCAGATACGCCAGCGCCTCGTCGATATCGGCCAGTGCGGCGATCTGCTGGTACTTGGCTTCGGCCTCCTCGGCCGTGTTGCCGACGATGGGCCCGATGCCGGGGAAGATCTTCACGTCAGCCGCGCTACGGCCATGCGCGATCGCCGCATTCTTGACCCGCTGGGTGAACGCACGCGTGTCTTCCAGCGACGGCGCATGGGTAAACACCGCATCGGCATATTTGCCGGCCAAGCCAATCCCGTCATCGGAAGCGCCAGCCTGAAAGATCACCGGCTGCCCCTGCGGCGAGCGCTGGATGTTCAACGGCCCTTCGACCTGGAAGAAACGTCCCTTGTGGTCGAGGCGACGGAATTTGTCTGCATCGAAAAACGCACCGCCCACGCGGTCGCGCACGAACGCATCGTCGTCCCACGAATCCCACAAACCCTGCACCACCTCCAGGTATTCGTCGGCGATCTGATAGCGCAGCGCATGCTCGGGATGGGCGCGGCTGTAGTTGCGTGCCGAGCCTTCCAGCGGCGAGGTCACCACGTTCCAGCCGGCACGTCCGCCACTGATCAGATCCAGCGAAGCGAACTGGCGCGCCACCGTGAACGGATCACTGTAGGAGGTGGACAAGGTGCCGGCCAGACCAATCGTGGTGGTGGCGGTGGCCAGCGCCGACAGGATGGTGATCGGCTCGAAACGATTGAGAAAATGCGGAATCGATTTCTCGTTGATGTACAGCCCGTCGGCGACGAAGGCGAACGCGATCCCGCTGGCTTCGGCCTTGCGTGCGGTGGCGATGTAATACGCCAGATTGACGCTGGCATCGGCCGGCACCGACGGATGCTTCCAGGCATTCATATGGCCACCGGCGCCATGCAACATGATGCCGAACGGGATGGGACGTGGCGTAGTGCTCATCGCGGTAATCCTTGTGGAAAGAAGAACGTCGGTAGTGCGATAGATCGCGGTGCGGCACTGGCCGCAGGCTTCGGCATCACGACAACGCGTGTTCGGCAATGGGCTGCGCCACCGTGCGGGCCGGTGCATCGCGCCCGCTGCGTGCAGCCGCGTGTGGTGCGGTGCGTGCGAGCAATTCCAGCGAGGTGCGACGTGCCTGTGCATCGGCCACCGGTGCATCGATGACGAACTCGCCCACGCCGAAGCGGCGATGCAGCAGTTCCAGTTGCGCATGCACGCACTCCGCAGTGCCGGACAGCACGCTGGGGCGCAGTTCTTCCAGGCGGTAATCGCTCACCCCAACCTGGCGCGCATACTCGGCAGCGGCTTCCGCATTGGGCAGATTGACGCTCTGCCCGGCACCGAGCTGCACGCGATACAGCCGCAGCGCACCGACCTGCTGCGTAGCGGCTTCGGCGGTGTGTGCAGCAAAGGCGACCACCGCCAACAACGGCTGCAGACTGCTGCCACGCCGATACGCGTCGAACGCGCGCTCGATATGCGCGTGGTCGCCATCGAAGTGACCGGCATAGACGAACCGCCACCCCAACTGCGCTGCCAGTTGTGCGCTTTCCGGGCTGGCACCAAGCAGAAACCGCTGCGGCCCCTGTGCAGGTTGCGGTGTGGCGATGGCGCTCACATGTGGATGCTCGGCCGGCAGCGTGTTCGACAGAAACCCTTCCAGATCGGTCAATTGCCTCGCGAAATCGGCAGTGCCCAGACGGCCATCGGCCAACGCGCGGGTGGAGGCCGGCAAGCCTCCCGGTGCCTTGCCCACGCCCAGGTCCACACGGTCCGGCGCCAGCGTGGCCAGCAGGTTGAACAGTTCGGCCACCTTGTACGGCGCGTAGTGGCGCAGCATCACCCCACCGGTCCCGACACGGATGCGCGCGGTCTGTGCCAGCACATAGGCCGCCAGCACTTCCGGTGCGGGGCTGGCCAGTTGCGTGGTGGCGTGGTGCTCGGCAAACCAGTAACGGTGATAGCCCAGCGCTTCGGCCAGCTGCGCCAATGCCACGCTGTCGCGCAGCGCCTGCGCCGCCGTACCGCCGTCGGGGATGTAGCTCTTGTCGAGAATGCTGAGGAGATAGCTCATTGCCCTGCCACATTGGAAGAAGAGGACCGCCGCCAGCGCGACGTGTCGGTGATTGCGTGAGCGCGCGCGTTGCGATCGAGGCGATTGACGCGCCAGGTGTTGGCGCCGGTTGTCAGGGATGCAGCTGAGGAATGGCGTACAACTCCGCCAACGTGGCGAGGATCGGCTCGCTGCCGGAGACGTATTGCCGTGTGGCGTGCTCGCCGCTTGCGTGGCTGCTGTGCACACCCGAAGGCAACACCAGCTTGGGTAGCGATTGATCGCTCTCACCCACCAGCCCGATCACGTCGCGACGCGGCCGCGGGAAGCCGACCCGGCGCACTTCCAGCCGGTCGCGCAATCCATCGATGCCCGACAGCGCGCCTTCCAGCAACAAGCCGTGCCGACAGAAAAAACGCTGCCCGGCAAAACTGGGATCTTCGAACTCATGTTCCAGCAACAACAGAATCGGTTTGGAGGCGGACACAGGGGAGGCGGACAAATCGGACATGGGGGGTGGCGTCCTCGCTACGTGGAAGCATCGGCACCAAGGCGATGCGTGGTGTTTCCAGCCTAGTGACCGCCGCCGCGCAGATCGCGCCAGAAATCGACAATGTCCGGTCAGATGCGGCCAGCGAAATGGCCGTTGGCAATGACCTGACTGCTTTGGGTTATGCAGGCGCGCCACGCACAAAAGCGCACTGCCGCGCGAATGGCATCGCACGCTCACCGTCAACGCGCGCCGACTCAGCGCACGCACGCGCTTGCTGCCCTGCAATCGTGCCGGCCACATATCCATCGGCGATGTGGTCACAACCACTCGTCACCACCGCAGGCGCCTTGCAGCGTCGTCAGGCGCTGCAAACGCGGCTTAATGCGCACCATGAGCGAAATCAGCGAACGCGCGTCCCCCCACGTCACCGCCGCGCCCCTGGTCGCGATCCT
Organism: Xanthomonas sp. NCPPB 3959; assembly: GCF_056675575.1. Lineage (NCBI taxonomy): Bacteria > Pseudomonadati > Pseudomonadota > Gammaproteobacteria > Lysobacterales > Lysobacteraceae > Xanthomonas > Xanthomonas sp. NCPPB 3959. The sequence continues at coordinate 109,243 of NZ_JBWWVR010000010.1, read as the reverse complement.
GGCTTATCAGCAACTGGGCTTGTTCGAGTTCGGCTGTGCAGTCGGCCTGTTCGCACCGCAGCGCCCGGAGCTGGAGGTGGAGTGGTATCGCAGCCTGGTGTGCGCGTGCGAACCGGGTGCGCTGAAAACGCTGGGGGGCTGCCTGCTGCAACCACCAGCCACGCTGGACCAGCTCGACGATGCGGACGTGATCGTGATCCCCGGCTGGCGCAATCCCGACGAATGCCCGCCGGCTGCATTGCTGGACAAACTGCGCGCCGCCCATGCACGCGGCGCGCGTCTGGCCTCGATCTGCTCGGGCGCCTTCGTGCTCGCCTATGCCGGCCTGCTGGATGGCCGCAGCGCCACCACCCACTGGCGGCTCACCGATCTGCTCGCCAGCCGCTTCCCCGCCATCGAGGTGCGCGCCAACGTGCTGTATGTCGACACCGGCAGCATTCTCACCTCGGCCGGTTCGGCCACCGGCATGGACATGCTGCTGCACATGGTGCGCAAGGACTACGGCACGCATGTGGCCAACCTGGTCGCGCAGCGGCTGGTGCTGGCGCCGTGGCGCGATGGCGAGCGCAGCCAGCTGGTCAACCGCTCGATCCCGCTCGGCGAACCGAACCGGCTTGCGGTGCTCACCGAATGGATCCGCAGCCATCTCGATCAGCCGCACACGCTGGCCAGCCTGGCCGAGCGTGCCGCCCTCAGCCAACGCACGCTGCAACGGCAGTTTCTCGAAGCCACCGGGCTGTCGCCGATCGACTGGGTGATCCGCGAACGCGTGGCACTGGCGCGCGAGTTGCTGGAAACCACCGACCGGCCGCTGCACTGGATCGCCGAACGCGCCGGATTCGGCTCGCTGGAATCGTTCCGCCGGCATTTTCGCGTGCTGGCCCAGGCCAGCCCGGCCGCGTATCGGCGCCGGTTGCAGATCCGCTAGCGCGCTGGGCTGCACCAGTGCAACGCCAGCTCATCCGCCAGCCTGCGCGATGGCGCGCGGCGCTCCAGGCATCTGTCGCCTGGATGCGACGGTGCGCAGTCGGTCTGCCGGTCGCTTAGTCGCCCAGCTCGGCCAAACGCGCGCGCACGCTCTCGACATCGATGTGCTCGCGCACATGCGGCCACTGCCGCGCCCACACCGAACGGAACACGATCCACGCGCCGAACACGCCCAGACAGGTCGAGCCCAGCGCCAGCAGCAACGGATGCAACGGCGAGCCGCTGCCGGTCTGGAACAGATACATGAAGGCCCCGGAAAACAGCAGCCACACGCCGAATACCGGCCAGTTGCTGGCCAGCAGACTCGCGTTAGGCCGCTCGATCTCACGCAGCAACCGGGTCAGCGCCTTGCGTTCGTCATCGTCCGGTGTCATCGACTGGCCGCTCCACGGGTTGATCGCCGTCTTGATCGCCGCGCTAGATCACGCGGCAGAATACTGCCTTCAGATAGCGCGATTCCTGCACGTGCGCCATGAACGGATGGTCCGGGCCGGCACCGGCAACCTTCAGGATCTGGATGGTGCGCCCGGAGAAATACGAGGCGCGGCGCAGCATGTCCAGAAACTCCTGCTCGGCCACCAGCCCGGTGCACGAGAAGGTGGCGAACAGGCCACCGGGCTTGACCACGCCCAGCGCCAATTTGTTCATGTCCAGGTACTTCTTCAACGCGGGAATCACCTGCTCGCGGTCGCGCGTCATCTTGGCCGGGTCCAGGATCACCACATCGAACTGGTCGCCGCGATTGGACGCATCGCGCAGCCACGGAAAGATGTCGGCCTGCACGAACTTCGGGCGCACGTTGTTGAGCTTCGCATTGCCCTTGGCCAACGCGATCACGTCCTCGTCGATATCCACGCCCAGCACCTCCGAGGCGCCACGCGCGGCCGCATACACCGCAAAGCCGCCGGTGTTGCAGCACAGGTCCAGCACGCTCTTGCCTTCAACCTGCTCGCTCAGCCACTGACGGTTTTCGCGCTGGTCGGCGAAGAAGCCGGTCTTGTGCGCACCGGCCGGGTCGGCGCGGAACTTGATGCCGTACTCGGTGATCACCGCCGCTTCGGTGGTGGTGTTGCTGTGGAAATCGAAGCTTTCCTGCTTCTGCACATGTTCGTCGGCAAAGCTGTGGAAGCGGCAACCCGGGAACTGCTCGCGCAGCGCCTCGTAGATCCATTCGCGATGGCGGAACATGCCGGCGGCGAAGAACTCCACCACCACCAGGTCGCCGTAGCGGTCCACCACCAGCCCGGACAGGCCGTCGCCTTCGCTATGCACCACGCGCCAGGCATCGGACACGCCGTCGAGCTTGAGCCAGTCGCGGCGCAGGCTTACCGCGGCGGCAATCTTGCGCGAGAACCAGCCCGCGTCCACCGGCACTGATTGATCGGTTTCCAGGATGCGCACGGCAATGCGCGAGTGGCCGTTGTAGAAGCCGCGGCCGATCCATTCCCCATCCACGCCGACCACATCGACGATGGTGCCGGGTTTGGGCTTGGCGGCGGGCTTTTCCACCAGCTTCTGGAAGATCCACGGGTGGCTGGAGCGCCAGGCATTCTTGAGTCGGACGACGGGGACAGGAGTATTCATCCGCCCATTGTATCCGGCTGGATTGACGTGCCTGAGCCCGCAACGCAGAATCGGGCTCAGAAGGGGAGTAGCTCCCAGGAACGGCCAACAGAACGTCGCAGCGGTCATGCCATCGTTCGGGAAGTCGCTCCAGCGTTGTCGCCGTCATTACGAGCCCTGTCATCAGGCGCTCCGGTGCAACGGCAACCGGCCCACACCGGTTGCGAGCGAGACCTTCGCCGCGCAGGCGAAGGTCCGTCACCCGGAATCCACGATTTCCGTGTCACAAGGCCTCAGCCCACCGGCTGTCCAGGTCGTTTCACTTTTCGGGATTCTTTTATGCAAACCATTGGCAATGTCTGGTTATGGGGTGGCTTCGCGATCGTGGTGATCGTGGCGCTGATGGTCGATCTGGTGCTGATGCGCCACGGCGGCGCGCACAAGGTGACCTTCAAGGAAGCCACCTGGTGGAGCATCGGCTGGGTGCTGCTGGCGCTGGCCTTCAACGCCGGGCTGTGGTGGTACCTGCAGGGCAGCATGGGCGACGCGGCGGCCGACCGGATCGGGCTGGAGTTCCTGACCGGCTATCTGGTCGAGAAATCGCTGGCGGTCGACAACATCTTCGTGTTCCTGATGGTCATGACCTACTTCGGCGTGCCCGAAGAACAGCGCCAGCGCGTGCTGATCATCGGCGTGCTGGGGGCCATCGTGCTGCGCGCGATCATGATCTTTGCAGGCTCGGTACTGCTGACCAAGTTCCATTGGCTGCTGTACGTGTTCGGCGCGTTCCTGCTGCTGACCGGTATCAAGATGTGGTTCTCCGCCGGCAAGGAGCCGGATCTGGAAGCCAACCCGGTGTTGCGCTGGATGCGCGGCCATCTGCGGCTTAGCCCGCAGTACGACGGCAACCTGCTAAGCGTGATCAAGGACGGCAAGCGCTGGTTCACGCCGCTGTTCGTGGTGCTGATCCTGATTGCGGTGATCGATGTGATCTTCGCGGTGGACAGCATTCCGGCGATCTTCGCCATCACCACCGACCCGTTCATCGTGCTGACCTCCAACGTGTTCGCAGTGCTGGGCCTGCGCGCGATGTTCTTCCTGCTGGCCGGCATGGCCGACCGCTTCCACCTGTTGCCGTACGGCCTGGCAGTGATTTTGGTGTTCATCGGCACCAAGATGATGATCATCGATCTGTACAAGATCCCGGTGCTGGTCTCGCTGGCGGCTGTGGTGCTGATCCTGATCTTCACCATCGTGCTGAGCCTGCTGCGTCCGCCCAAGCCGGCGCGGCACTGACGGGCCGGGATTGGGGATTGGGGATTCGTGAATGGCAGCGCCGCGTGCGCTGCTCGCATCTAGCGCACCGACCGTCTCCACTGGTGCTTGCCCGCCCACCGTCGCGGGACCTTACGCGGCATGGATGCCGCGTAAGAGCCTACACGGACGTACTTGCGGCGTGTCCCGCGAGGGTGGGCGGGCAAGGGCCCTGCAGCCAAGCTGCGGGGCATCCGTGATGCGGCGCAGGCCGATGCACCAAGGACCGGCCCCAGGAGTGGATTATCCCGTCGCCGGGCCTGCTTATCCCGCGCCGGATAGGCTTGTAAAAAACCCGGGTGACGCCATCCGTGAAGGCATGACACAGCATCCTGTTGCCGCCGCCGACGCCACCACCCAAGACCGCCTGGATCGCTCCCGGGTCTTGCGTGCCTTCAACTTCAGCCTGGCCGCGGTGTTGCTGCTGGTGGCGGTATTCACCGCCCAGGGCATGTTCGATTGGCGCGCCTGGGCCGTGGCACCGCTACAGGCCGACGGCCTGCTCGGCATTCTCACCGCACCGCTGCTGCATGGCTCGCTCGCGCATCTGGGCGCCAACGCGGCCGCCCTGCTGATCCTGGGCACGCTGGCCGGTAGCGTGTATCCGCGCGCCACCGCCATGGCGCTGCCGTTGTTGTGGCTGGGCTCGGGCCTGGGCGCCTGGCTGCTGGGCGAACCCGGCAGCCGCCACCTGGGCGCCAGCGGCGTCACCCACGGGCTGATGTTTCTGGTGTTCGTGCTCGGCCTGCTGCGCCGCGACCGCCCGGCAATCGCCACCAGCATGATCGCCTTCCTGTTTTACGGCGGCATGCTGCTGACCATCCTGCCGCACGAGGCCGGCGTGTCCTGGCAGTCGCACCTGGGCGGCGCCGTGGCCGGCCTGATCGCCGCACTGCTGCTGCGCCTGCGCGACCCGCAACAAGCCAAGCCGCGCTATAGCTGGGACGACGAGGACGAAGACGCCGCCTGGGAAGTCAGCACCGCCGAGCGCGACGTGCTGGAACCGCCACCGCCGCGCCAGGTGCCGGTGCTATGGCAACGCCAGGAAGACGGCTCGCACAACGTGGTGCTGCATTTCCCCCCACGCGAGCGACCGCCGGGAGCGTAGGAGCGCGCTTGCGCGCGATGGGGCGTTATCGGTAACGCCTCATCGCGCGCAGGCACGCTCCTACAACGGCTGATTGCGAGGACGCGCCGTTACTGACGCTCGTTCAACGCACGCCGCGCCAGTCCCGGATCGTCGGCAAAGAACGCATCGATACCGGCATCCAGATACGCCTTCAGCTCGGCCAAAGCGCCCGCCTCGTTACGCTCGGTCACCGCGCCAGCACTGCGATTGTTGATCGCCAGAAAATAATTCTCCGGACGGAACGTATACGGCTGCACCTGCAATCCGGCCGCATGCGCATCGTGCACAAGGCTGGTCGGCGTACCCAGGCGTTGCTGCGCATCCAACGGAATGATGCTGCGGATATCCGGGCCGATCGCATCGGCATAGCTGGCGATCTGCTTCAGCCCTTCGGGCGTGATCATCTGCCCGTAGGTGCGCGGCGCACTGCCCACACCCGTATCGGGCAGCGCCATTTGCGCGCCACCCAGCAACTGCAGTAGACGGATGTTGCTGGTGCGTCCGATCTTGCCGCGCAGGTAGCGCAAATTGCCGGTCTCGAATGACTGGATCACCACCGGCGCCGTCTGCGTGTAGGCATGCGCACGCAAGCTCGCCAGCACCTTGTCTTCCATCGGCAACTTCAGCGCACTGAAATAGCTCGGGTGCTTGATCTCCGGAATCAGCCCGATGGTGCGCCCGGTCGCTGCCGATTCGGCTGCGACAAAATCGATGATCTCGTCGAAGGTGACGATCTGAAACTGCCCATCCCAACGCGTGCCACGCAGTTGCGGCAGCCGCTCGCGCGCGCGCAACGTCTTCAATTCGGCAAGACTGAAGTCTTCGGTGAACCAGCCTTCCATCGGCTGGCCATCGATGGTCTTGCGCGTCTTGCGCGCGGCGAACTCCGGATGGCTGGCCACATCGGTGGTGCCGCCGATCTCGTTCTCATGCCGCGCCACCAGCACACCGTCCTTGGTCGACACCAGATCCGGCTCGACGAAATCGGCGCCATCGATAATGGCCTTGGCGTAGGAGGCCAACGTGTGTTCCGGGCGCAACGCGCTGGCACCACGGTGCGCAAAGATCTGCACCGTTTTCGCCAACGGCGCTTCTGCCACTGCGGGGCCGCTCATGCCGACCATCATCGCTCCCAACACTAGAACACGGTGGAACTGCATCATGCATTTCTCCAACGAAAAAGCAGCCATCAAAACCAAGGCGTGATCGCCAGACGAACGCGGCAGATTGGCGGTGCGGGATATGCGACGCGTACATCCCGCTTTCTCCGCATCGTCCGCACCCGCCTGACAACCACGCGCTAAGTCTTGTCAGCCACTTTAAAACTATCTATGTCGATCAACATCGGGAATCCGTAAGCAGCAGCAAGACCCGCCGTTACGAATCCCCAATCCCGATTCCCCAATCCCTGACTCAGAACTTCGCATCCAACGTCAAAAACACCTGCCGCGGCGCACTGGCATGGAACGCCAGCTGACGCCCATTCGGATCGCTGTTGGCGAACGCGGTGAGGTTGGATGCGTAACGCTTGTCGGTGAGGTTGGTGACGTTGAGCGAGAGCTTGAGGCCCTGCAGCACGCCGGCCTGGCCGAAGTCGTACCCGGCGCCCGCGTCGAACGAGGTGTAACCACCAAAGCCCTGGTCGTTGGTGTAGGTGTAATAGCGCTGCCCGGTGTACTTGCCGCGCAGATTGACGTTCCAGTTGGCGTAGTTGAAGGCGATTTCGCTGGCGAACATGCGCTTGGGCGTATCCACCGTGGTCTTGCCGGCAGTGGCAATGGTCACACCGTTCTGCACGTAGTTGTCGTCGTAGGTCGAACGGTTGATCGAGGCCGAGTTGTACCACTGCAGGTAGCTGGTGGGCTTCCAGATCACGGTCAGTTCGCCGCCGCGGCTGCTCACCGAGCCTACGTTGAAGAACCGCGTGGTGCACGCCGGCGTGGTGCCCTGCTGGATGCTGGCGCAGGGATTGAGCGAGAGCAGACGGTTATCGAAGGTGACGTCATAACCGACCAGCGAGGCTTCGAAGTGGTCGCGCACGAAGCGATAACCGGCTTCCATGGTGCGCGACTTTTCCGGCTCCAGCGCACCAACGCTGGCATCGAACGAGGCCTGCGTCACCAGCAACGGACCGCCGGCGCCGCCGCCCTGGAAGGCGGCGATGTTTTCCGCGTACGAGGCGAACACTTCCTGCCCTTCGGCCAGGCGATAACCCAGACCGATCTGCGGCAGCACCGACTCGCTGGCCTTGATCGAGCCGGTCGCCACCGGCGCTTCCACTGCGATGCCCGGTGTCTCGCGTGCGGTCATTTCGGTACTCGGGCTCTTGATGCCCAGGTCCACGCTCAGGCGCTCATCGAAGAACTTGAAATTGCCCTGCACGTAGAACTGCCGGGTGGTGATGACGTAGTTCTGCGAGAACAACCGGCGATCCGGATCCTGCAGGAACTTGTCGTCGCTGACCGGCCCATCGATCCAGTAGAAATTGCGCTCCACATCGTGGTGGTTGCGCTCGTACCACAGCCCGGCTTCGAGGTGATGCGGGCCCAGATTCCAGCCGAGCGAGGCGATGCCGCCGGTGCGGTTGATCCAGTAATTGGTGCTACGAATCGAAATCGGCAATGCCTGCGGCGTGCCCGGGTTGGACGCCTGACCCGGTGACCACCAGTGGCCCTGACCCTTGTTTTCGTGGTGATAGACCTGGGTGTGCAGGCTGATCGCATCGTTGGGCTGGAAGTCGCCGGCCACGTAGAACAGATCGTCGTCGCGCAACGCGCGGCTCTGGTAATAGGCATCGTCGACGTTGTCCACGCCGCCACTGAAACCACAGCGTGCCGCATTCCGCGTGGCCGGTGCGCAATACGCCGCGGCCAGCGCACGGTTCCAGTCCGGCGCGTACAGATTCCAGTCCCAACCCAGGCCACGCGCCATGCCGCTCTTGGACAGATACGAATAATCCGCCTGCGAGGTGCGCGAAGTGTCAGCGAACGCAGTCAGCTTGCCGCCGTCGAACTGGTACACGCCCTTGGCATTGAACTGCCGCGTGGTGGTCGGCGAGTCCGGGCGCGCCCACATATCGGCTTCGGCGTTGATGCCCGATACATATGCCGAAAAGCCGTTGTAGTCGCCGGTATCCACACGCAGGAAGGTGCGGCGATTGGCATCCGACCCCAGCGTCTGCGACAGCTGCCCGCCGAACACGCTGGACGGATCCGCCGAGTAGTACTGGATGGTGCCGCCGAGGTTGCTGGTGGAGGCGGTGCCCAGCGCACCGATGCCCGAGGCCAGCTCCACGCCGCCGAAGTTCTCGGCGATCAGCGCGCGGCTGATGTTGAGGCCGTTGTAGTTGCCGTAGGCGTTGTCGCCCAGTGGCAGGCCGTCGAGCGTATAGCCCAGGCGCGTGCCGTTGAAGCCGCGCAGGCTGATCGTCTGCGACTCTTCATTGGCACCGAAGGCATCGTTGGATTGCACGTTGACGCCCGGCATGCGGTTGAGCAGCTTCTGGATGCTGGTGCCCGGCGGCAATACCGGAATGTCCTGCTGGGTGATGCGCTGCACCTGACGCGTTTCGCCCTGGCCGATCACCGAGACCGCATCGAGCTGCTGCACGGTCGTGCCGGTATCGGCAGTCACCTCGGGATCGGCGGCATGGGCAGCCGGCGACAACACGAGCGCGGTAAGAACGGCGGCACTTAAGAGATGGGTCTTGGGCATGAGCGGCATGGGGGACGAGTCAAAAGATGACGGCAAGCGTGCGACAGCTGTCTTGCGCCGATGCGACCGGGACATGACAGTGCTGCGACAGTCGCTGCGCATCCCGCGCCAGTGCTGCGTTGCGCTGGCATGCACATGTCATCTGCGCGTCGTAATCTGCGAGCTCTTCCATGCGCGTTGTTGAGGGTTGATCCATGTCGCATCGCATTGCTCGCTCTTATTCTCGGACGCTGACCGGCATCGCCATCGCTGCGCTGGTCGTCGGCAGCGGCATGCTGAGCGCGCGGGAGCAGGCAGCCCCGACAGGCTCGGTGATCGCCACCGATGCGCGTGGATATCTTGAAAAAGAACAGTTGCCCGACAGCCTGCGCCTGGTGCCGCCACCGCCGCAGGACGGCAGCGCCGCGCTGGCCAACGACGAAGCCATCGCCAAGGCCATGCTCGCGTTGCGCGGCACACCGCGTTGGAACCTGGCCACCCAGGACGCCGCACTGACTTTCCCCGCAGCCGCCAGTCACTTCAGCTGCGCGCTTGGCGTGCAGATCGACCAGACCAGCACCCCACACCTGCTGCGCCTGCTCGAACGCAGCATGCGCGACGCCAGCAGCAGCACCAGCGCGGCCAAGGCACGCTACCAACGCCCGCGACCGTTCATGCGCAACGACCAACCGATGTGCACGCCCGCCGACGACGCAGCGCTGCGCAAGAACGGTTCCTACCCCTCCGGCCACACCGCCATCGGCTGGAGCTGGGGACTGATCCTGGCCGAACTGGCCCCCGCACAACGCGACGCCCTACTCGCCCGCGGCCGCGCCTTCGGCGACAGCCGCCTGGTCTGCAACGTGCACTGGCAAAGCGATGTCATCCAGGGCCGCATGATGGCCGCCGCCACCGTCGCCGCCTTGCACGACAACCCAGCGTTCCAAAAAAACCTGGCTGCCGCACGCCGCGAGATTGCACAGGCAAGCGCAAAAAAACCCGCAACTACGGCCTTATCGCCAACGTGCGATGCGGAAAACGCCGCGCTACAGACGGTGTTGCCGGGTGTGATGTAAGTCGGCTTGCAGCGTTGCTGCAAGCGTTCGCCGATTATCGATGTCGACAACGGAGCGTGTGGCCGCGTAATGCGGGGCTCAAGGGTTGTTCCCGGAACCGATTGGTTATGCAGCGCACCAGTAGCGAGCGATGACATCGTCTGAACATCTGTCGCGCCGAGCAACCGTTCTACTTCCCAATACAAAAACTCGAAAAGATCTTGCCCAGCAACTCGTCGGCACTCAGCTTGCCGGTGATGTCGCCGAGCGCTTCGTGCGCCAGGCGCAGTTCTTCTGCGGCCAGTTCGAGTTGTTCGAAACCCAGTTCCAGATCCGCCGCGTCCGCGTGTTGTTCGGCGCGACGCAGTGCTTCGACATGCCGCGTGCGTGCGGAGAATTCGCCTTCCACGGTTTCTACGCCATCGCCCAGTGCGAGTTCGCGCAGACGCACGTGCAACTGCTCCAAACCCTGCCCGGTCACTGCAGAGACCGCGATTGCATCGCTATCGAGTTTCAGAGCATCTAGCAGCAGATCGCACTTATTGTGAATCCACAGCTGCCGCGGCACCGCATCGATGGCATCGCCGATAGCAACGCGTGCAGCTTGCGGGTCGCGTGCATCCAGCACGATCAGCGCCAGGTCGGCGCGCTGCAGTTCGGCGCGTGCGCGGCGCATGCCTTCGCGTTCGATCGCATCGCCGCCGTCGCGCAAGCCCGCAGTGTCGACCAGGGTCAGTTCGAAGCCATCGAGCTGGATGGTTTCCTGCAAGGTATCGCGCGTGGTACCGGCGACGTCGGTGACGATGGCGCGCTCGCTGCCGGCCAGTGCATTGAGCAAGGAACTCTTGCCTGCATTGGGCGGACCGATCAACACCGCATGCAGGCCGTCGCGCAGTTTGCGTCCACGTTCGGCATCGCGCAGTAACTGCGCGAGCAAGCTGCGTGCCTGCGTCAGCCCATCGCGCACCTGCGTGCCGCCCAACGTGTCCAGCGGCTCATCGGCAAAATCGATCGCCGCCTCCACGTGGATGCGCAGCCGCGTGAGGCTGTCGCTGACTGCATCGACGCGGCGCGAGAACACGCCATCCAGCGAGCGCCGCGCGGCACGCGCCGCGCGCAGATCGCCGGCGGCAATCAGGTCGGCGATGGCCTCTGCCTGCGCAAGATCGAGTTTGCCGTTGAGAAACGCACGCTCACTGAATTCGCCCGCGCGTGCCTGCCGCGCGCCCAGTGCGATACAGCGCGCCACCACCTGCCGCAGCACCACCGGGTTGCCATGGCCTTGCAACTCCACCACGTCTTCGCCGGTAAAACTGTGCGGCGCCGGAAACCACAGCGCGATACCGTCGTCGATCACCTCGCCCTGCGCATCGCGAAAGCGTGCATAGCGTGCATAGCGCGCGTGCCGTGGCTGCAACGTGGCAATGCCCAGCGCGGCGGCGATCTGCGCAGCCTGCGGGCCGGACAGCCGCACGATGCCGATGCCTCCGGTTCCGGCAGCACTGGCGATGGCAACAATGGTCGATGGCGAAGAAGACATAGGCTGTTGGTACGGCGTGTGGTCAGAGACGTGGCTTGCAGGCGCGCATGCAGAAAGCCCGCCTTGCGGCGGGCCTTCTTCATATCACTTGGCGTTGGCCTGGATGATCTTGCTCGGCTTCTCGCCGTGCTGGCGGATCATCCACCACTGGATCAGCAGACCCAGGCCACCGTTGACCACCCAGTACAGCACCAGGCCGGCCGGCATGAAGGCCATCATGACGCCGAACACCAGCGGCATGAACTGCATCATCTTGGCCTGCATCGGGTCCATGCCCGGTGTCGGGGTCAGCTTCTGCGTGGCCCACATGATGGCGATGTTGAGCACCGGCAGGATGAAGTACGGATCGCGCGCGGTCAGATCCTGGATCCAGCCCAGCCACGGCGCCTGACGCAGTTCCACCGATTCCACCAGCACCCAGTAGAGCGCGAAGAAGATCGGCATCTGGATCAGCAGCGGCAGGCAGCCGCCCATCGGGTTGATCTTTTCCTTCTTGAACAGCTCCATCGTCGCCTGCTGGTACTTGACGCGATCGTCGCCGTAACGCTCCTTCAACTGCGCCAGGCGCGGCTGGAAGCGGCGCATCTTGGCACCGGACTTGTACTGCGCGGCCGACAACGGATACAGCGCCAGGCGCAGCAGCACCACCAGGCCGATGATGGCCCAGCCCCAGTTATGCAGGAAGCTGTGCAGATGGCTCAGCACCCAGAACAGGCCCTGGCCGATGATGGCCATGATCGAGAAGCGGCTGTAATCGACCACACGGTCCAGGCCCTTCACGTCTTCCTTGGCGATCAGGCTGACCAGCTTCGGGCCCACCCACAGGCGCGCCTCGGTGCTGGCGGTCTGTCCCGGCGCCACGGTGAAGGCCGGGCCACGCAGCTCGGCCACGTCACGCGGGCCGTCCTGGTTCAGCACATACAACGAGGCCTGGTCCTTCTGCGGAATCCACGCGGTAAAGAAGTGGTGCTGCAGCAACGCCACCCAGCCACCGGTGATCTGGCGATTCAGACCGCCGTCGTCCATGTAGTCCTTGAACGCGCGACGCTCGTAGCCTTCCTGCGGGCTATACCAGGTCGCACCGTTGAAGCTGAAGGAATCCGGGTTGGTCATGCCGCGGCTGAGGATGGTCGGCACCCGGCTCAACTTGCGGAACACGTAGCCGTTCCACGGCGCGCCGCTCTTGTTGATCACCTCGTCCTTGATCGAGATCGCGTAGCGACCACGTTCCAGGGTGAAGGTGCGGCGGATCGACACGCCGTTGGGGCCATTCCATACGAACGGCACCACCAGGCTGTTCTGGCCCTTGGCCAGTTCGAACGCGGTGCCCGGCTGTTCGGCGCGGAAGCCGCCCACGCCCGGTACCGGCGAATGCTCGCTGGCCCAGCCGCTGGTGGCGTTGTATGGGTGCGCGGCGTCTTCGGTCAGCAGGCTGACCGGCGCGGTGCCGTCTTTGGTCTGCGGAAACTGCAGCAGCTCGGCATCCAGCACGCTGCGGCCGTCCAGCTTCAGACGCAGCACGTCCGAGGTCAGGGTGACCACCGGCGCAGCCCCGGCAGCGGCCGGAGTTGCCGCAGTAGTGCTGGTGGCTGAAACCGTGCCTGGCACGCCCGCCTGCGGGATGGCCTGGGCCGCCGGCACATTGGCCGCGGTCGCAGCTGCATCCAGATCGCGCGCAGCCGGCACCGACTGGGTCGTTGCCACAGCCGGCGCATTGGCAGCCGTCTTCTCCTTGCCCCACTCCATCCACAGCAACGCCGCGACCATCAGCCAGGCAAAAATCAGGAAAACACGGGTCTGGTTCATCGGGCAGCAACTCGCTCAGTCGGAACTGGGTTCCGGCTCTGTCGGGGAAAGGGAGGATGGGTGCATCGTCCTGGCGGGCGGCATTGTGCCGGGCGCAGCAGGCAGGGGCAATGCGCCGGCACGGCGCAGCAGACGCAGGAAGGCGTCGCGAATCTGTGGATTGGTCGCTTTTGCGGCGGCCGAGCGCGCCACGATGACGTAATCGCCACCGGCCAGCTCGGGCAACAGGTGCCGCATGGCATCACGCAACACGCGTTTGATGCGGTTACGTCCAACCGCACGCGTATCGACCTTGCGCGACACCGCCATACCCAGGCGCGGCGGCGTATCGCCGGTCCGCCAGTGCAGGCTGAGCAACGGGTCCGAGGTGCGACGTGCAGTATCGAAAACGACCGTATATTGCGCACGCGTACGAACCCGCGCAGAGCGAGGAAATCGCCTGCACGGGTTCGATGCGTTCACGGTAGGGACTGCCTCGGCCGCGGGGAGCGGCGCGGCAATCAAGCGCTCAGGCGCTTGCGGCCCTTGGCGCGGCGGCGTGCCAGGATTTTGCGGCCGTCGGCAGTTGCCATACGTGCGCGGAAGCCATGGTCGCGTGCTCGCTTGAGGTTGCTGGGTTGGAAAGTACGCTTGGTGGCCATGGGGCCCTCTGCATGGATGGAGACGAATAGAACCGGAAATTCTATAGGACCTCTACAGCGCCGGTCAACTCCCCAAACGCTTTACCGCAGGTGAGGATGGTAGCAGCCTGTGGATGGACCTGTGAATAAGTCTGGGAAAACCCTGCCCTCGGTGCTAGTCTGGCCCATCCTCTTTTCACTACCGGGCTGCGAGCACGGCGCTTTTCTGCGCGCCGCAGCCAGCAACAGATGATCATACTTTGATGGATGCTTGGCCCCGCTGTCTGGAACGTCTCGAAGCTGAATTCCCGCCCGAAGACGTCCACACCTGGTTGAAACCCCTGCAAGCCGAAGACCGCGGCGACAGCATCGTGCTGTACGCGCCGAATGCCTTCATCGTCGACCAGGTCCGTGAGCGCTATCTGCCGCGCATCCGTGAACTGGTGGCGTACTTCGTCGGCAATGGCGAAGTAGCGCTGGCGGTCGGCTCGCGTCCCCGTGCGCCAGACCCGTTGCCGGCGCCGATGGCCGCGCCCAGTGCACCGGCTGCCGCACCGATCGTGCCATTTGCCGGCAACCTGGATTCGCACTACACCTTCGCCAATTTCGTCGAAGGCCGCAGCAATCAGCTCGGTCTTGCCGCGGCCATCCAGGCCGCGCAGAAGCCAGGCGACCGTGCGCACAACCCGCTGTTGCTGTACGGCAGCACCGGCCTGGGCAAGACCCACCTGATGTTCGCTGCCGGCAATGCGCTGCGCCAGGCCAATCCGGCTGCCAAGGTGATGTATCTGCGCTCGGAACAGTTCTTCAGCGCGATGATCCGGGCGCTGCAGGACAAGGCGATGGACCAGTTCAAGCGCCAGTTCCAGCAGATCGATGCGCTGTTGATCGACGACATCCAGTTTTTCGCCGGCAAGGACCGCACGCAGGAGGAGTTTTTCCACACCTTCAACGCGCTGTTCGATGGTCGCCAGCAGATCATCCTCACCTGCGATCGCTATCCGCGCGAAGTCGAGGGCCTGGAGCCACGTCTGAAGTCGCGCCTGGCCTGGGGCCTGTCGGTGGCCATCGATCCGCCCGATTTCGAGACCCGCGCGGCGATCGTGCTGGCCAAGGCGCGCGAGCGCGGCGCCGACATCCCGGACGACGTGGCGTTTTTGATCGCCAAGAAGATGCGCTCCAACGTGCGCGACCTGGAAGGCGCGCTCAACACCCTGGTGGCGCGTGCCAACTTCACCGGGCGCTCGATCACCGTGGAATTCGCCCAGGAGACGCTTCGCGACCTGCTGCGCGCCCAGCAGCAGGCGATCGGCATCCCCAACATCCAGAAGACCGTGGCGGACTACTACGGCCTGCAGATGAAGGATCTGCTCTCCAAGCGGCGCACCCGCTCGCTGGCGCGTCCGCGCCAGGTGGCGATGGCGCTGGCCAAGGAGCTCACCGAACACAGCCTGCCGGAGATCGGCGACGCCTTTGCCGGCCGCGACCACACCACCGTGCTGCATGCCTGCCGGCAGATCCGCACGCTGATGGAAGCCGACGGCAAGCTGCGCGAGGACTGGGAAAAGCTGATTCGCAAGCTCAGCGAGTGAGCCGTTGCGTCCCTTGACGGCCCGCTTGGAGAAAAGCGTGGAAACGTTGGGGTCAAATGCGGGAGAATCTGTGGATAACGTTGCGTCGCGGTTCGAGCGAAAAACTATCCACAGGTTTTACCGCTAGACCAGGGGCACTAGTCCAACGACTTTCAAGCGCTGAAATGTCTTTGGAAACAAACAGTTATGGTGGTTATCCGCTGAAAACGGCCCTACCATCACCACCAAGCTTTTGATTTATTCCATTATCTTTTAAAGCATAGGGGCACGGAACCACATGCGTTTTACACTGCAGCGCGAAGCCTTCCTCAAACCGTTGGCCCAAGTGGTCAATGTGGTCGAACGCCGTCAAACCCTGCCTGTTCTGGCCAACCTGCTGGTGCAGGTCAAGGACGGGCAGGTCTCGTTGACCGGCACGGACCTGGAAGTGGAAATGATCTCGCGCACGATGGTGGAAGACGCGCAGGACGGCGAAACCACCATCCCGGCCCGCAAGTTGTTCGACATCCTGCGCGCCCTGCCCGACGGCAGCCGCGTCACCATCTCGCAGACTGGCGACAAGGTCACCGTGCAGGCTGGGCGTAGCCGCTTCACGCTAGCTACGCTGCCTGCCAATGACTTTCCGTCGGTGGATGAAGTCGAGGCTACCGAGCGTGTGGTGGTGCCGGAAGCTGGGTTGAAGGAGCTGATCGAGCGCACCGCGTTCGCCATGGCCCAGCAGGACGTGCGCTATTACCTAAACGGCCTGCTGTTCGATTTGCGCGACGGCCTGCTGCGTTGTGTGGCCACCGATGGCCACCGTCTGGCGCTGTGCGAAATGGAGCTGGAGAAGGCCGGCGGCGCCAAGCGCCAGATCATCGTGCCGCGCAAGGGCGTCACCGAATTGCTGCGCTTGCTGGAGGCGGCGGATCGCGAAGTCGAGCTGGAAGTTGGTCGCAGCCATATCCGGGTCAAGCGCGGCGATGTGACCTTCACCTCCAAGCTGATCGATGGCCGCTTTCCGGATTACGAGGCAGTGATTCCGATTGGCGCCGATCGTGAGGTCAAGGTTGACCGTGAAGCGCTGCGTGCCTCGCTGCAGCGTGCTGCAATTCTGTCGAACGAGAAGTACCGCGGCGTGCGTGTGGAAGTCTCTCCCGGTCAGCTCAAGATCAGCGCGCACAACCCCGAGCAGGAAGAAGCGCAGGAAGAGATCGAGGCCGATACCAAGGTCGACGACCTGGCGATTGGCTTCAACGTCAACTACCTGCTCGACGCCCTCTCCGCGTTGCGCGACGAGCATGTAGTGATCCAGCTGCGCGATGCGAACTCGTCTGCATTGGTGCGTGAAGCCAGCAGCGAGAAGTCGCGTCATGTGGTGATGCCGCTGCGTCTTTGACGTCGTTCCACGTGGAACACGAGAGGCCCGGCAATGCCGGGCTTTTTTTGTTTTGAGGACAGCACGCCTGAAGCCGGTGCTGTATCGGACTATCGAAAACAAAGGGATCCTGGTCTGCAGCGACTCTCGTTTCATTGCCGCGTCGCAGTTGGGTGCCTGTCCGATGTCGGTGGTGCACCGCATTCTGAAGCGAGGCTGCCAACGGTGAGGGTTAGGTCGTGCTTAAGGAGTTAGTGCTCGGCCTGTAACAGCGCGCCGTCGGCCAATCGCGGTTAAGAGCAAGATGACATCTGCGCCTTAAATCTGAACAAGTTCACTTTCGGGCTATCAGGAACATCGGCGGCTGAGGCGAACCGGTGTCTTCCATCGTCCGATCTTGTGGGCATTTCAAGTACGTTTTTGACTTATGCACATCTGGCTTTGCTTTTAAATCTAGAAATAACTTAAGAGCTCGGTGGTGATGGTAGGGCCAGATTTCGCCGAAAACTACCTTAAGTTATTGTTTCAATGAGATTTTTAGGTCTCGAAACCCTGTGTTTTCAGCCCTATTTACCGGTCTGTAACCTGTGGATAAGCTAAAGGGCGCTCCTGAGCCTCGAACTTATCCACACGTTATCCCCTGCCTGTCCTTGCCCGGCTTTCACAGGCGTTTGCACGGAATCGGCAGCGATCACGTATCCTGCGCCCCGACCGGGACGCCGGATTAGCTCAGAGCAAACCGATCGATGCACGTTGTGCGGTTGTCCATTCATCGACTTCGTCGTTTCCAGACCGTCGAGCTTCATCCCGCCAGTTCCTTGAACTTGTTTACCGGCGATAACGGCGCCGGCAAAACCAGTGTGCTCGAGGCGCTGCATTTGATGGCCTATGGCCGCAGTTTCCGTGGGCGGGTGCGCGATGGGCTGATCCAGCAAGGCGCCGAAGATCTGGAAGTGTTCGTGGAATGGCGCGAGCGCAGCGGCGAGACCAGCGAACGCTCGCGTCGCGCAGGTCTGCGCCATAGCGGCCAGGAATGGACCGGCCGGCTGGATGGGGAAGATGTCGCGCAGTTGGGCTCGTTATGTGCCGCTCTGGCGGTGGTGACGTTTGAGCCGGGCAGCCATGTCTTGATCAGCGGCGGTGGCGAACCACGCCGACGCTTCCTTGACTGGGGCTTGTTCCACGTGGAACCTGACTTCCTGGCGCTATGGCGGCGTTATGCACGTGCGCTCAAGCAGCGCAACGCCTTACTCAAGCAGGGCGCACCGCCGCGCATGCTCGATGCCTGGGATCACGAGCTCGCCGAATCCGGTGAAACCCTGACGTCGCGGCGCCTTCGCTACCTGGATCGCCTGCAGGAACGTCTGATTCCCGTTGCAACCGCGATCGCCCCCTCGCTAGGGCTGTCTGCGCTGACGTTCGCGCCGGGGTGGAAGCGCCATGAGGTCTCGCTCGCCGACGCGTTGCTGTTGGCACGGGAGCGCGACCGCCAGAATGGCTATACCTCGCAAGGGCCGCACCGCGCCGACTGGACGCCTGCATTCGACGCGCTGCCGGGAAAGGATGCACTTTCGCGTGGCCAGGCCAAGCTGACTGCCCTCGCCTGTCTGCTGGCGCAGGCGGAAGATTTCGCCCACGAACGGGGCGAATGGCCGGTGATTGCATTGGACGATCTGGGTTCTGAGCTGGATCGACACCACCAGGCGCGCGTCTTGCAGCGGCTCGCCTCGGCGCCTGCGCAGGTACTCATCACCGCGACCGAAATGCCGCCGGGGCTTGCAGACGCAGGCGAACTGCTCCATCGGTTCCACGTGGAACACGGGCAAATCGCCGTTCAAGCCGCGTCGGCGTAAGCAACCACGGCACACGTGGGCCGACTGGTATAATTTGTGCGCTATCCCCCTTTTCCCACGGCGCGAAGCGGCTCCTGCCGCCCTCGCCCGTGTTGTGGAGCTAACGGCACGCGCATGACCGAAGATCAAAACACCCCGACCACACCCAACAGCACCTACGATTCCAGCAAGATCACCGTGCTGCGTGGCCTGGAAGCCGTCCGCAAGCGCCCCGGCATGTACATCGGCGATGTCCATGACGGCACCGGCCTGCATCACATGGTGTTCGAGGTGGTCGACAACTCGGTCGACGAGGCCCTGGCCGGCCATGCCGACGACATCGTGGTCAAGATCCTGGTCGATGGCTCGGTCGCCGTGTCGGACAACGGCCGCGGCGTACCGGTCGATATCCACAAGGAAGAAGGCGTGTCGGCGGCCGAGGTCATCCTCACCGTGCTGCATGCCGGCGGCAAGTTCGACGACAACAGCTACAAGGTTTCCGGCGGCCTGCATGGCGTGGGCGTGTCGGTGGTCAATGCGCTGTCCGAGCACCTGTGGCTGGACATCTGGCGCGACGGCTTCCACTACCAGCAGGAATACGCGCTGGGTGAGCCGCAGTACCCGCTCAAGCAGTTGGAAGCCTCGACCAAGCGCGGCACCACGCTGCGCTTCAAGCCGGCCGTGGCGATCTTCAGCGATGTCGAGTTCCATTACGACATCCTGGCGCGGCGTCTGCGCGAGCTGTCGTTCCTCAATTCCGGCGTCAAGATCGCGCTGATCGACGAACGTGGCGAAGGCCGTCGCGACGATTTCCATTACGAAGGCGGCATTCGCAGCTTCGTCGAGCATCTGGCGCAGCTCAAGTCGCCGCTGCACCCGAATGTGATCTCGGTGACCGGCGAGCACAACGGCATCGTGGTAGACGTGGCCCTGCAGTGGACTGACGCCTACCAGGAAACCATGTACTGCTTCACCAACAACATCCCGCAGAAGGATGGCGGTACCCATCTGGCCGGTTTCCGCGCCGCGCTGACGCGCGTGCTCAGCAACTACATCGAGCAGAACGGCATCGCCAAGCAAGCCAAGGTCGCGCTGACCGGCGACGACATGCGCGAAGGCATGATCGCGGTGCTGTCGGTGAAGGTGCCCGACCCCAGCTTCTCCTCGCAAACCAAGGAAAAGCTGGTCAGCTCTGACGTGCGTCCGGCGGTGGAAAACGCCTTCGGTGCGCGTCTGCAGGAGTTCCTGCAGGAGAACCCGAACGAAGCCAAGGCCATCACCGGCAAGATCGTCGACGCCGCGCGTGCGCGCGAAGCCGCGCGCAAGGCGCGCGATCTGACCCGCCGCAAGGGCGCCCTGGACATCGCCGGTCTGCCGGGCAAGCTGGCCGACTGCCAGGAAAAGGACCCGGCGCTGTCAGAACTGTTCATCGTCGAGGGTGACTCGGCAGGTGGCTCGGCCAAGCAGGGCCGTAACCGCAAGAACCAGGCGGTGTTGCCGTTGCGCGGCAAGATCCTCAACGTCGAGCGCGCGCGTTTCGACCGCATGCTGGCCTCCGACCAGGTTGGCACGCTGATCACCGCGCTCGGCACCGGTATCGGTCGCGACGAGTACAACCCGGACAAGCTGCGCTACCACCGCATCATCCTGATGACCGACGCCGACGTCGACGGCTCGCACATCCGTACCCTGCTGCTCACGTTCTTCTACCGGCAGATGCCGGAGCTGATCGAGCGCGGCTATATCTACATCGGCCTGCCGCCGCTGTACAAACTCAAGCAGGGCAAGAGCGAGCTGTATCTCAAGGACGACGCGGCGCTCAACGCCTACCTGGCCAGCAACGCGGTCGAGGGCGCGGCGCTGATCCCCGCCACCGATGAGCCGCCGATCACCGGCGAGGCGCTGGAAAAATTGCTGATGTTGTTCACCGGTGCCAACGAAGCGATCGCGCGCAATGCGCACCGCTACGACCCGGCGCTGATGACCGCCTTGATCGACCTGCCGCCGCTGGATGTGGCAAAGCTGCAGGCCGAAGGCGACCAGCACCCCACCCTGGACAAGCTGCAGGCGGTGCTCAACCGCGGCACCCTAGGCACGGCGCGCTACCAGCTGCGCTTCGACCCGGCCACCGACAGCACCTCCGCCACGCTGGTGGCGGTGCGCAAGCACATGGGCGAGGAATTCACCCAGGTGCTGCCGATGGGCGCATTCGAAAGCGGCGAACTGCGTCCGTTGCGCGAGGTGGCGCTGGCGCTGGATGGTCTGGTGCGCGAAGGCGCGCAGATCGTGCGTGGCAACAAGACCCACCCGATCACCAGCTTCGCGCAGGCGCATGCCTGGTTGCTTGAAGAGGCCAAGAAGGGCCGCCAGGTGCAGCGCTTCAAGGGCCTGGGCGAAATGAACGCCGAGCAGCTGTGGGAAACCACGGTCAACCCGGATACGCGTCGCTTGCTGCAGGTACGCATCGAAGACGCGGTGGCCGCCGATCAGATCTTCAGCACCTTGATGGGCGATGTGGTCGAACCGCGCCGCGATTTCATCGAGGACAACGCGCTGAAGGTGTCCAACCTGGATATCTGAGCCTTCCGTCGTACGCGCGCGCGTCGCCTTGGCGATGCGCGCGCGGGCGCGGTTTTTCGCAGGACGACGATGAGCGCAGATTCTCCAACGACCCCGGTTCCGGCCTCCGCTGCCGGCAAGTCCCGATTGTTTCCCGCACTGCTCGGCTTCTGGATCGACGTGCTGATCGCCACCGGCCTGCTGCTGACGCTCAGCGTGGCCGGCTTTGCGCTGTGGGGGGCGGTACGCGGCTTCAGCCATGTGCAGGCGGCCAAAGCGCAGGGCCTGACGCCCTCCTCTGCGCAGATCATGGCCGCGATCGGTCAACCCGGCGTGCTGGTGCAGTTGCTCACTGCACTGGTCAGCACCGCCACGCCAGCGATGCTGCTGTACTACTGGCGTCGCCGGGCCACCGCCGGCGAACAGGCCGCCTCGCGTGCCGCCACGCGGCGTGCCTCGACCTGGGGCTGGACCGGCCTGATCGCCGTCTCCGTGTTCGTGCTGAGCAATCTGGTCAGCGTCGCGGCATCGGCGCTGGGCATCAAACCGGTGCCGACCAACCTGCCGCTGATGGAAGAAGCGATCAAGCAATGGCCGTTGGCGCTGGTGGTGTTCGCCGTGGTCATCGCCCCGGCGTATGAGGAATTGCTGTTCCGGCGCGTGCTGTTCGGCCGCCTGCTGGCCGCCGGGCGCCCGTGGCTGGGCATTGCGCTGAGCAGCGCGATCTTCGCGCTGGTGCATGAAGTGCCCGGCATCAGCGGCAACGGCCCGGCCGCCATCGCCCAGTTGTGGCTGATCTACGGCAGCATGGGTGCGGCATTCGCGTGGCTGTATTGGCGTACCGGCACCCTGTGGGCACCCATCGCCGCGCACGGCATCAACAACGCAACAGCCCTGGCCGCGCTGTACTTTTTCGGGGTCGGCTGACCCGTTTGACGAAAAGTTAAGACGAGCCTGCCAAAATGCCCCCAGGGTTCCAGGGGGATTGAATGAAAGCCAGGCTGTTGATCGTTGTTGCCGTCCTTACGTTGACGGCATGTGCCACCACAACTTCGCCGACCGGCCGCCGACAGGTGGTGGGAGGCGTCACGCAAGACCAACTCGACAAACTTGGCGCGGAGTCGTTTGCGCAGACCAAGGCCAAGGAAAAGGTCAGCACCGACGGCAAGCAGAACGCCTACGTGCAGTGCGTGGTCAATGCGCTGGTGGCGCAATTGCCGCCGCAATGGCGAGAAACCCGGTGGGAAACCGCGCTGTTCGTCGACGATGAAGCCAATGCGTTCGCGCTGCCCGGCGGCAAGGTCGGCGTGAACACCGGTATCTTCACCGTCGCCAAGACCCAGGATCAGCTGGCCGCCGTGCTCGGTCATGAAATCGGGCATGTGATCTCGCGCCACCATGAAGAGCGCATCACCCGCCAGCTCGGTGCGCAGACCGGCCTGGGCATCATCGGCGCGCTGGCGGGCGCGGCCTACGGCGATGGCGCAGCCAGCGCGGTGAACCAGGTCGGCGGGATGACCGCGCAGACGGTGTTCCTGCTGCCTGGCTCGCGCACCCAGGAGAGCGAGGCCGACGTGGTCGGACAACGCCTGATGGCGCAGGCCGGCTTCGACCCTGCCCAGGCGGTCACGCTGTGGCAGAACATGATGGCCGCCAGTGGCAACCGCCAGCCGCAATGGCTGTCCACTCACCCCGATCCGGCCAATCGCATCCGCGAACTGCAGGCCGACGTCAATCAGCTCGAGCCGGTCTACAAGCAGGCGCGACAAGACGGCCGAGCGCCACGCTGTGGCTGAAACCGCCCCTGATACGTACCGAATATCGCAACACAGCATGGAAACCGTTTTCGGGAACTGAGACTTTCTGCTAAGTTTGCCGGCTCAGATTTTTCGTACAGCTTCCATTCCGCTTTTCGTACCGCCCGACGGCGGCTCGTCCGAGGTGAATCATGAAACTGCTCAAGCGCAAGCAAGCCCTGTTGTCCCTGTTCATCGCCGCGTCGCTGGGCGGGGCTGTCGTCGCCGATGCGGTCGCGCAGTCGGACCGCTCGTCCGAGCGTGCCAGCCGCAAGTCCAAGAGCAGCGGCAAGGCCGAAGAGCTGTACCCGCAGTCCACCCGCGCCGCGCCGACGATCAAGCCCTCGTCCAAGCTGGGCAGCAAGCTGCAGAAGTTGATCGAAACCTTCAACAAGGGTGAGGACTACCCTGGCGTGCGCACCCAGGCCGATGAAATCCTGGCCAATTCCGCCGCCAATGAAGCCGACAAGGCGCTGGCCGCGCAGCTTGCTGCACAGGCCGCGTACAACACCGACGACACCGCCGCTGCCAAGAAATACCTGCAGCAGGCGATCGGTCTGAATGCGCTGGACAACAACGGCCAGTTCCAGTCGATGCTGATGCTGGCGCAGTTGCAGATGCAGGACGACCAGCAGGCCGAAGGTCTGGCCACGCTGGACAAGTACCTGGACGAGAGCAAGTCGCAGCGCCCGGAAGATCTGATCCTCAAGGGCCAGGCGCTGTATCAGGCCGAGCGGTACAAGGAGGCGATTCCGGTGCTGAAGCAGGCCATCGCCGCTTCGCCCGAGCCGAAGGACACGTGGAACCAGTTGTTGATGGCTGCCTACGCCGAGGCCGGCCAGACCGGTGAGGCCGTCGCGACCGCCGAGGCGATCGCCGCCAAGACGCCGAACGACAAAAAGGCCCAGCTCAATCTGGCCAGCATGTATATGCAGGCCGACCAGATGGACAAGGCCGCAGCCGTCATGGACAAGCTGCGCGCTGCCGGGCAGTTGACCGAGGAGAAGGAGTACAAGCAGCTGTACTCGATCTACGCCAACACCGAGAACAAGGAAAAGGACGTCATCGCTGTCATCAACGAAGGTATGCAAAAAGGCATCCTCAAGCCTGATTATCAGACATACCTCGCGTTGGCGCAGTCGTATTACTACAGCGAGGACGTGCCCAAAGCAGTCGAGAATTGGCAGAAAGCCGCACCACTTTCCAAGGACGGCGAGACCTATCTGAATCTGGCCAAGGTGCTGCATTCGGAAGGGCGTATCCCCGAAGCCAAGCAGGCTGCCCAGCAGGCGATCGCCAAAGGCGTCAAAAAACCTGAAGACGCAAAGAAGATCATCAACCTGAAGTAAAAAAGAAAATAAACCCCCGAAATCCCTGTGTTTTTAGTGGTTACAGGACTCGGGATTGGTATAAGCTTGGGAGTTCCTGCGGTGTCAAAGCCGTCCGAAAACCTGGGGATCATCACCGTGATCCGGGGCCCCCACTGAAAGAGCCATTGGCGCATGACGGAACAACTCGTTATCCACAGGCATGACTATGATGCCGGGAACCAGGGTCTGAGCTGGGCCCGCATTATCGGCATCGCGTTTGTAATTGCTTTGCACCTCACTGCACTGATGATGTTGCTGATCCCTGCAGTGGCGCCGAAGGCTCCGGCTGAGAAGGAGCGCACCACCATGGTCACCTTGGTGGATGCACCGCCTCCTCCCCCGCCGCCGCCGCCGCCGCCGCCGCCGGAAGACAAGCCGCCGCCGCCGGTCAAGAATCTGTCGCCGCCGAAGCCGTCACCGGTTCCGCCGCCGCCGGAAGCTCCGGTAGTCGACGTTCCCGAACCCCGTCCTAGCGATATCGTCACGCCGCCGAGCCCACCGTCTCCGCCGCAACCGCCGAATGACATCGGCGCCAGTGTCGATATCTCGTCCAAGAACATGAACCCGCCGAAGTATCCGCCGGCTGCATTCCGTGCCGGTGTACAAGGTGAGGTCATCCTGATCGTGGATGTGGATGCAAGCGGCAACGTGACCAATGTGTCGGTCGAAAAGTCCAGCCGCAACCGCGACCTTGACCGTGCCGCGATGGACGCAGCACGCAAGTGGAAGTTCAATGCTTCCACCGTCAACGGGCAGAAAGCCGCCGGACGTGTCCGCGTCCCGGTCAACTTTGCTCTGAACTGATCCACGGGCCGGCTACGGCCGGCCCAGGATCCTGTCTTCCTTTCGCTCCACCCTTCATCACCACACACAACAAAGGTAAGCGTCATGCTGCAGGAATTCTTTATCGCCGCCGCTGCAGGGGGCTCCAATCCGTCGGCCGCTCTTTCGCAGATGGGCTTCGAGCATCTGATCACCGAAATGACCTCTCAGCCCGGCGACTTCGCCGTGTCCTGGGTCGTTCTGATCACCCTGATCGCCATGTCCGCTGCCTCCTGGTACTGGACCGTCATCAACATTTTCCGCGCCACCCGTCTGAAGAGCGCGGCTGACCGCGTCACCACCGCGTTCTGGGATGCCCCGAATGCACAGGACGCCATCCGCGCCATGGAAGAGCAGCCCGCTTCCGAGCCGTTCTCCAAGATCGCGCTGGACGCAGCCCAGGCTGCCGCTCACCACCAGCGTGCCGAAGGCACCAGCGCCGGCGGTCTGGGCGAGAGCCTGAGCCGTTCCGAGTTCGTCGATCGCGCCCTGCGTCAGGCCGTGACCCGCGAAAGCACCCGTCTGCAGTCCGGCATGACCCTGCTCGCCACCGTCGGTGCGACTGCACCGTTCGTCGGTCTGCTCGGTACCGTGTGGGGCATCTACGGCGCGCTGATTAAGATCGGTGCAACCGGTTCGGCTTCCATCGACGCCGTTGCCGGCCCGGTGGGTGAAGCGCTGATCATGACCGCGATCGGTCTGTTCGTCGCCATCCCGGCGGTGTTCGCGTTCAACTTCTTCTCCAAGGTCAACAGCTCGGTGATCGCCAAGTTCGACACCTTCGCTCACGACCTGCACGACTTCTTCGCCACTGGTTCGCGCGTTCGCTAATCCGTAGTAAAGAACGACTTCGCAACGATTTAGACGGAGCCCGTTATGGCCTTCAGTAGTGGAAACAGCGGTGGCCCGATGGCCGACATCAATGTGACGCCCCTCGTGGACGTGATGTTGGTGCTGCTGATCATCTTCATCATTACGGCACCGCTGATGTCCCATAAGGTCAAGGTGGAGCTGCCCGAGGCCAACCTGGTCCAGAAGGAAGAGCCGGAGAAACGTGCCGCGCCGATCACCCTGGCCGTCAAGGAAGACGGGTCGCTGTACTGGAACGACGAGCCGGTCTCCAAGGAAGCCTTGGAGTCGCGCCTGTCCACCGCCGCACAGCAGACACCGCAACCGCCGCTCAACCTGCGTGGCGACCGCACGACCAAGATGCGTACGATCAACGAGATCACCAAGATCGCGCAGGGTCAGGGCATGTTGGACATCGGCTTCGTCGCGACCAAAGAGAAGGGGCAGTAAGCCATGGCATTCAGTACCGGTGGAAACCGTGGCCCGATGGCCGATATCAACGTCACGCCCCTGGTGGACGTGATGTTGGTGCTGCTGATCATCTTCATCGTGACCGCGCCGATCATGACCTACCCGATCGCCGTGGATCTGCCGCAGCGGGTACTCAACCCGCCACCGCAGACGACCGAACCGCCGCCGCCGATCGAGTTGCGGATCGACGCCAGCAACCAGGTGTTCTGGAACAACAGTCCAGTGCCGGTGGCTCAGTTGCAGCAGAAGATGGAAGAAGTGATCGCCAGCGATCCGACCAACCAGCCGGAACTGCGCATCGATGCGAACCAGGACGCGGAGTACGAGGTGATGGCCAAAGTCCTGGCTGCGGCAAAGAACTCGCAGATGAAGAAAATCGGCTTCATGCAGTAAGACATCGCAAGACGCAACACAACAGTCATGACGCGACTGCAAACGCCACCGGAAACGGTGGCGTTTTTTTATGCGTGATCGATTCGCAGCGCGACGCTTCGGCTCGGGGGTCGAGGAGCGTGTTGCCTGCCGCCGCCCTACCCTTCTGTCATATCCGGCCAGGTGTATGCTCGATCGTGCTGCACCCACGCTCACAGCACAGGAGGCATGCCATGGCTTTCAGTACAACAGGTAATCGGGGACCGCTTGCGGAGATCAATGTCACGCCGCTGGTGGATGTCATGTTGGTGTTGTTGATTATCTTCATCGTCACCGCGCCGATGCTGACGCGAACGATCACGGTGGATCTGCCACAGCGCAGCGATCAACCGCAGCGACAGTTGGAGCCGCCTGCGCCGATCGCATTGCGTGTGGATGCGGACGGCCAGGTATTCTGGAATGCCAGCCCGGTGACGCTGCAGGAGTTGCAGCCCCGGTTAATTGAACAGATGCGCGAAACAGCTGGAAATCAGCCGGAACTGCGGATTACCGTCAGTGCAGATGCGGAATATGCAGTGATGGCCAAGGTATTGGCTGCGGCAAAGAACGCGCAGGCCGATCGCATCAGCTTTATGCAGTAAATAATGGGGTGAATCGTGCATCGGGGCAGAGAAACTCTGCTCCGATGCAGATAATGGTCTTCATAATGTGCAGCAGCTTTAGAGCTACTGACAAAATGTAGCTAGCGGTCATCAGCCGTCAAGACGGCGCGCAGGAGTCGCGTGTGATCTGCAGCCTCAAGCACCGCTCGCGCCCAGTTTCGCGGTAAGCGCAGTCATTTCAACAGAAGCGCTTATTCGATTGAGTCTCTCAAGCGCCAATCGACGAATTGCGCAATATCTCCAGATACGCACGCACAGTCGCATCCAGACCTCGATACAAGGCTTCGCCGATCAGCGCATGGCCGATCGAGACTTCGAGCACGCCCGGGACAGCCTTGAGAAAATCGCCAAGGTTGTCCTGCGACAGATCATGCCCGGCATTGATGCCCAGCCCTGCGGCGCTGGCACGTTGTGCGGCGCCGGCAAACAGCGCGAATGCAGCGTCTGGCTGCCCGCTCAGATGCGCCTGCGCATACGGGCCGGTGTACAACTCGATGCGGTCTGCACCGAGCACCGCCGCCTGCGCGATCTCGGCATTACCGGCATCGACGAACAGACTGACGCGCGCACCAATCGCCTTGAACGAGGCAATCAGTGCGGCGAGCTGTGCGGTGTCCTGTGAAAAGTCGAAACCGTGGTCGGAGGTCAGTTGCCCGTCGCCATCGGGCACCAGGGTGACCTGCTCGGGACGCGTGAGGCGACACAGCTCTAGCAGCCCCGGATAACCATCGCGTGGTGGCGCGAACGGATTGCCTTCGATATTGAATTCGACCGCGTGCTCGCGCGTCAGCGCGCTCAGCGCCAGCACGTCGTCGGCGCGGATATGCCGCTGGTCCGGGCGCGGGTGCACGGTGATGCCGTGCGCGCCGGCCGCGATGCAGGTGCGTGCGGCCTGCACCACATCGGGGTCGTGCCCGCCGCGCGAATTGCGCAGCACCGCGATCTTGTTGACGTTGACGCTGAGCTGGGTGGTCACAACGTCGCTCTCAGGCCTGCGGCTCGCCGTCGCGCGTGGCTGCCAGTGCGGCGGCCTTGCGGGCCTCGGCGATCTCGCGCAGGCGGCGCAGTTCTGCCGGGTCGATCATGCTGCTGGTATCGCGCTGGGTATCGTCCATGCGCGATGCGAACCAGCCGCGCGTCCACAGCAGCAGCAGCAGCAATGCCACCAGCAGCGAGACCACCAGCAACCATACGTGCGGCGTGCTGAAAGCCAGCACCAGCGCACCCAGTGCCATAAGCAGAAACAGCCAGTGCATGACGAGCTCCCCAATCAGTGGCGGCAGTGTAGCGCCGCGCCCGGTGCGGTTCCACGTGGGCGCGGTGGGCAAGGTTCAGAGCAGCGGCGACAGCAGCCGTGCGAAGGCTTCGGGAAGGCGCGAGCGCCACAGGGGGCGGCGTCGCACGAAGCGCACTTCCTGGGCGTTTTCCAGGTCGCTGCCGATCAGCCCCGCCAGTTCTGCCGCCACCGCCTGGTCGCGGAACAGCATCGACAACTCGAAATTCAGCCGGAAGCTGCGGCTATCGAAATTGGCGCTGCCGACGATACTGATCTCATCGTCGACCAGTAGCGCCTTGGTGTGCAGCATGCGCGGACCGTATTCGTAGATGCGCACGCTGGCTTCGAGCAGTTCGTCGAAATACGAGCGTGCCGCGTAGGTGACCAGGCGCGAATCGCTGACGCGCGGCACCAGCAGGCGCACGTCCAGGCCGCCCAATGCGGCCGAGGTCAGCGCCATGCGCGCGGCCTCGCCTGGGACGAAGTACGGCGTGACCAGCCAGACCCTGTGCCTGGCTTCGTGGATCGCGGCGACCATCAGCCGATGGATCGCCTCCCACGAGGAGTCCGGCCCCGACACCAGCACTTGCGCATCGACATCGCCTTGCGCGCGGGTCGGCACGTCTTCGGGCCACAGCTGTTGACCGTGGAAGGCCGGGCGGCCCTGCCGGGTGGCGTAGAGCCAGTCTTCCAGGAATACGAGCTGCAGGCTGCGCACCACGTGGCCTTGCAGACGCACGTGCAGATCGCGGTAGGCGTCGCTGCGCACTTGCTCGTTCTCGTCGTCGGTGACGTTGATGCCGCCGGTGAAACCGATCCGCCCATCGATGACGATCACCTTGCGGTGGGTGCGCAGGTTCAACCACGGCCGCTTGAACGGCTTGAGCAACTGCGAGGGATGGAACCAGGCGGTCTCCACCCCGGCCTCGCGCAGGGTGCGCAGGCTGCGCCGTGTCATCGCCGAAGAGCCCACCGCATCCAGCAACAAGCGCACCTTGACGCCGGCGCGCGCGCGTTCCATCAGGGCCTCGCAGATCGCGGTGCCGCTGCGGTCCGGCTGGAAGATGTAGTACTCCAGATGGATGTGGTCGCGCGCGTGACCGATCGCCTCGATGATGGCGGCGTAGGTGGCCGCGCCGTCGACCAGCCAATGCACTTCGGTGGCGCTGCTGGGCGCCAGGCCGGTGGTGGACTGGGCGATCTTGGCCAGCTCGGTGCAGTCGGCATCGGGTGGGCAGACGCTGTCGTAGCTTTCCATGCCCGAGCGCGAACGGCCGCGACGCAGGCGCTGGCGTTTGACCTTCTGCGGGCCGAGCCAGTAATAGATCAGTAGGCCCAGGTATGGCAGCGCGGCCAGCGACAGCACCCAGCTCAGCGTGGCCACCGGCTCGCGCTTCTGCAGCACGATCCAGCTGGCGATCCACAGCAGGTACAGCACGTAGGCGGCGAGGAGAAGCGCTTCGAGGTGGGGAATGGTGGCCAGCCAGTCCCACGCGCCCTGTGCAGATGCGAGCATGCGCGGATTCTACGGCCCGCACGCTTTACTGCGATGACCACGCGGCCAACGCAATGGCGGAGCACGGGTCTGAACGCTGCATTGTGTCGGCGCGCGGTCGCGGCGTGTGAGATCTGCCGGACGTACGATGGCGCGATGGCAACTGCAATCAAGGGCCGGGGTGCAACCGGCCACCTGCCCGGACGCTTCGAAACCACCACCCAGCAGGCGGTGGACGATGGTTGGTACGCGGACGACAGCGAGGAGTTTGCCGCGCCGGCATTGCGTACGCAGGTCACCGAGGAAACCGCGCGCAGCATCATCAGCCGCAATCAATCGCCGGATATCGGGTTCTCGCAATCGGTGAATCCGTATCGTGGCTGCGAGCATGGCTGCAGCTACTGCTTTGCGCGGCCCTCGCATGCGTATCTCAATCTCTCGCCCGGACTGGATTTCGAGACAAAGTTGTTCGCCAAGACCAATGCGCCAGAGGTGTTGCGGCGCGAGTTGTCGCGGCCCAGCTATGTACCCAGCCCGATCGCATTGGGCATCAACACCGATGCGTATCAGCCGATCGAACGTAAGCACGCGCTGACGCGGCAATTGATCGAAGTGCTATGGGAGACGCGGCATCCGTTCACGCTGATCACCAAGAACGCGTTGGTGACGCGCGATCTGGATCTGCTTGCGCCGCTGGCGCGCGAGGGGCTGGTGAACGTGTATTTTTCGGTGACCACGCTCGACCCGCACGTTTCGGCCAAGCTCGAACCGCGCGCGTCCGCACCGCATGCACGCCTGCGCGCGATGCGTACATTGCACGAGGCCGGCGTGCCGGTCGGGGTGATGGCCGCGCCGGTGATTCCGTGGATCAACGATCACGAACTGGAAGCGATCCTGCAGGCCGCCGCCGATGCTGGCGCCGGCAGTGCCGGCTACGTATTGCTGCGGCTACCGCATGAAGTGGCGCCGCTGTTCCGCGACTGGTTGCAGACCCATCATCCACAACGCGCCGAGCATGTGATGAGCACGATCCAGCAGCTGCGCGGCGGCAAGGATTACGACAGCGCCTTCGGCACCCGCATGCGCGGACAAGGCGTGTATGCGGATATGCTGGCGAGACGCTTCGCGCTGGCCCACCGCCGCGCCGGTTTCGATGCACGCCAGATGCCGCCGTTGGACACGGGGAAGTTTCGGGGCCCTGCTCCGCCGGCCAAGCCGGTCAAGGAATCGCCGCAGGGGCAGTTGTTTTAGGGGCGGGGATTTGTGATTCGGGATTGGGGATTTGTAAGAACAGCCGTGATTCGGTAGTCGGGATTAGAGATGCGTAACAGCAGCAGCACTGCAGTACCCCGCTCTTGCGAATCCCGAATCCCGAATCACGCATCCCCGCCGTACAGCGCCTGCGCCGACTGAAACAAAATCCAGCTCGTCGCAATGAACTTGTCGCCTCCGACCGGGCGGTTGCCGCGGTGGGTGTGGGTAAACGCAGTGGGAGCGATCAGCAGGCTGCCGGTGCGTGGGCGGGCCTTGCGCTGCTGGAACAGGAATTCGGTTTCGCCTTGCTCGAACTCCTCGTTGAGGTAGAGCGTCCACAGCAGATGGCGGTGCAGCGTTTCGGCGCTGGCATCGCGTGGATACAGCTCGCAGTGCCAGTACGGATAACCGCCCTGGTCGGCGGCGTACCACTGCAGATTGATCGCTGCCGGGCGCAGGCAGGTGCGCGCCAGATCGCCCAACGCCTGATCGCTCATCTGCACGATGTCTTCGGCAACCAGGCGATGCGGGCTGCCGTCGTCGGTGGTGACCTGCAGCATCAGCGGCGAGATCAACGCTTGCGGATAGCGCCGCAGATAGCCGAGCAGGCCTTGGAAAATAGCTTGTTGCAGGCGGTTTTCCACCTCCGCCCACTCGGCCACACCGCTGATGCGCAGATCGCGGCTGTGTTTGAGTTCGGGAAACACGCCGCTGCCGACGCGCCCGGGTTGCAGCTGCTGGCTGTCGCGCATGCGTTGCACGATGGCGGCGCAATCCTGCCGCGACACCGCGTGGTCGGTGATCTGGATGAAGTCGGGTTGGTCCATGCCATGACGATAGCAACCTCGACATCGGCCTGCACAGTCGGTGCCTCGATCGCGCACGCATGTAGATCGCTTCGCCGCGCTACATCGCGCATTCAATGACGTTGGCTGGATGCAAGTCACTGGCCTTGCGTGTTCGCCCGTAAGCAGGACAAGTGGATGCAGAGTCGAACGCGAAGACGCTGTACCTATCGATGACGATGCTGCGCGCTGGCAAGGCGCTGTACACGGCTGCAGCCTGTGTACGACAGAAAAAGAAAAACCCCGCCGAAGCGGGGTTTTTCATCACGCGTACCGGGAAGCGTCGATCAGAACTTGTAGTTGATCGAAGCGGCCAGCACGTCGCCCTTCACCTTGTAGCTACCAACCAGACGGTCGCCGGTGGCGCTGCGGGTATCGCTGGTCGGGTCGCTGGTGAACAGGTGGGTGTAACCGAAGTTGTATTCGGCCTGCTGCGACGGACGCCAGCTCAGACCCAGCGAAACCCACTTGCGGCTCGCATCCGGCACGCGCACGTCACGATGCTCGGCGGTGGTCGGGGTCTGGTCGTAGGCCAGGCCGCCACGCAGGGTCAGCGTTTCGCTCACGCGGTAGTCGGCACCGATCGAGGCGAAGGTGGTGTCGCGGTAGGAGAAGTCCAGCACGCTGTCGGGCTGATTGGACGCGAAGTCCACCGTCACCTGGTCGAACTTGCTCCAGGCGGTGCGGGTGACGTCGGCCATGATCGACCACTGCTCGTTCACGTTGTGGGTGAAGCTGGCGGTGGCGCTGGCCGGCAGCTTGACGGTGGCGCGGCCCTTGGTGTCGACGAAGGTGCCCGGTGCGGCGACGCCCAGCACGGCAGCAGCATTAGGCGGGGTGGTGAAGTCGGCGTCGCCGTCGGTGATCTTGTGCTCCACTTCCGAGCGGTAGCTGAAGCCGATGTGGGTATTTTCGTCGATGCTGAACAAGCCGCCGAGGGTGAAGCCCACTTCGGTGCTGTCGCCCTTGATGCGCGAGTAACCGTCGGCGCTACCCGGGGCGAAGCCCGGCACGCGACGCGCAGCTAGCACGCTGCCGAAATCCACCGCGTTGGCCAGGTCGATATCCAGACGCTCCGCAAACACCGAGGCGCCGAAGGACACGTACGGGTTCACGTCGTAGGAGAAGGCGACGTTGAAGTCGATCGCCTGCAACTCGGTCTTGGTGCCGTGGTAACGGCCGACCCAGTCGCGGTCGTATTCGGTCTTGAAGCCGAACGGCACGGTCAGCGAGGTACCCAGGTGCATGTTGTCGTTCTCGCCGAACGGCACATGGAAGTACATCGCCGGGACCGGCGCGATCATGCCGGCGTCGCCGCCATTGCCGCCGGAGACCGGGGCGCCGTTGGCGTAGTTGCCGCTTTCAGGCTGGAACTTGGCCGAGAAGCTGATGGCGCTGACGTCGGCCTGGAACAGGCGACCGTCGAGCTGACGCATGCCGGCCGGGTTGTTGGCGATGATCGAGGCGTCATCGGGGGCGCTGCCGGAACCGGCGAAGGCGCGGCCAAGACCCTTGGCGCTGTTTTCCTTCAGCTGGAACGCGGCGCCGTGGGCCTGGCCAACGGCCAGCACACCGGCGATACCAACGGCCAACAGGGTGGCGCGGCTGAGAGTGGAAGCGGTAGACATAAGTTGTTGCTCTCCGGATAAAGACTGCAGTGGTCGGTACAGCGCCCGCGCCCAAGCGCCAAACAGCGGCTGGAGCGCGCCGGAGACCCCCCCCCGACATACGACGCCGTACGCAGTATAACCACGACGATTAACCGAACAATAACGAAGTGCGTTTTGGCTGGCTGGACAGGTTGGGGATGGGTTCAGGAGCGTGAACCCGCTAGAGTGCCACTCCGATGTTCGTCTCTCTCCCCTCCCGCAAGAAACCTACCCCCCGCTGGGCGGTGCCGTTGCTGTTCGCAACCGTCTGGCTGGCCTACCTGTGGTCGATCAGCCGGCCGGGCGAGGCACGCAACACGCTGTGGCTGGACTGGGGCGCGCTGTCCAGCGGCGTCTCCAACCTGGGCGATTGGTGGGCGACCCTGCGCGACGGCAGCGTGCTGCGGCTGTTCACGGCCTTGTTCCTGCACGCGGACTGGTCGCATCTGCTCGGCAACCTGGTGTTCCTGCTGATCTTCGGGCTGCCGGCCGAGCGCATTCTGGGGCCGTGGCGGTTGCTGCTGCTGTTTCTGGTCGGCGGCGCGGCCTCCAACCTGGCGGCGATCTTTGCGATCGGCACGCCGGACCGGGTGATCATCGGCGCCTCGGGCGCGGTGTCGGCATTGATCGGCACCTATCTGGCGCTGTTTCCCGGCGC
Source organism: Xanthomonas sp. NCPPB 3959 (assembly GCF_056675575.1). Classification (NCBI taxonomy): domain Bacteria; kingdom Pseudomonadati; phylum Pseudomonadota; class Gammaproteobacteria; order Lysobacterales; family Lysobacteraceae; genus Xanthomonas; species Xanthomonas sp. NCPPB 3959. The sequence goes on along the minus strand of NZ_JBWWVR010000010.1, from coordinate 74,677 downwards.
CAAGCTGGGCGTGGTGCTGCCGCTGGGGGTGTTTCTGGAATTCATCCGGGTGCCGGCGCCGTTGCTGATCGGAGTGTGGGCGATGCTGCAGGTGGTGTTCGCCTACATCGGCCCGGCGTTCGGCATGGTGGCGTGGTCGGCGCATATCGCCGGTTTCGTGTTCGGGATCGTCTATGGCCTGTACGTGCGCGCGGCGATCGCGCGGCGGCTGCGCAAGCGCCACGGGTTTTAACGCGGCGAGCGACGCGTGGTGGACAGACCGACGGCGCTGATGCAGGCGTTACGTTCTGGCAGTGACCGGTTGCGCTGCCTCGGCCGTGCTGGCGCGCCTATAATCGCCGGCATGGTCAAGCCTTTGTACAAAGTCACCTTCCTCAATCATGGCAAGGTGTACGAGCTTTACGCGCGTGAGGTCACCAGCAGCCATCTGTGGGGCTTCAACCAGATCGGCGAGCTGGTGTTCGACGTGCACGACGGGTTGGTGGTGGATCCCACCGAAGAACGGTTGCGCGAAGAGTTCGGCAATACCAAGACGCTGCACCTGCCGATGCAGAGCATCGTGCGCATCGAAGAGGTCGAGAAGAAAGGCCAGTCGGTGATCCGCGATGCCACCACCGGCGACAAGGTGGTCACGCCGTTCCCGCTGCCGACCAAACCGCGCTGATGCGGATCCTGGTGCCCGACGATTACCAGGGCGCCGTCCGCCAGCTGCCCTGTTTGCAGCGGTTGCAAGGGCACGATGTACAGGTGCTGGGTGCGCTGGCTACCGATCCCAACGAATGGGCCGAGCGACTGGTGGAAGCCGATGCGCTGGTGCTGATTCGCGAGCGTACCCGCGTGGACGCCACGCTGCTGCGGCGTTTGCCGCGGCTCAAGCTGATCAGCCAGACCGGGCGGGTGGGCGCACATGTGGATGTGGCCGCGTGCACCGAGTTCGGGGTGGCAGTGGCCGAAGGCGTCGGCTCGCCGGTGGCGCCGGCCGAGCTGACCTGGGCCTTGATCCTGTCGGCCAGCCGGCGGCTGACCGAATACCAGCGCGCGCTGCATCAGGGCCGCTGGCAGGCGCTGGGTGATCCCGGGTTGGGACGCGTGCTGCACGGGCGCACCTTGGGCATCTGGAGTTATGGGCGGATCGGCCAGCGCGTGGCCGGCTTCGGGCGTGCGTTCGGCATGCAGGTGCTGGTGTGGGGCGGCGAAGCCTCCTGCGCGCAGGCCGCGCGCGATGGGTTCGAGATCGCCGCCAGCCGCCAGGCCTTGTTCGAACGCAGCGATGTGCTGTCGCTGCATCGGCGCCTGAGCGCGCAGACACGTCATCAGGTGACCGTGGACGATCTGGCGCGCATGCGCCGCGATGCCTTGCTGGTCAACACCAGCCGCGCCGAATTGATTGCGCCAGGTGCGCTGTTGGCCGCGTTGGACGCAGGCCGTCCGGCGCAGGCGGCGGTGGATGTGTTCGAACGTGAGCCGGTGCTGGATGCGCGCGATGCGTTGCTGCAGCACCCGCGCGTGTTGGCGACGCCGCATCTGGGCTATGTGGAACGCGACAGCTACGCGCTGTACTTCGAAGCGGCATTCGACAATGTGCTGGCGTTTGCTGCAGGCACGCCGCGCAATCTGGTCAATCCCGAGGCGTTGGCGATTGCGCGATAGTGGTTGTTTGAGTGGTGATCGCGTTCGGGAAGGCTTCTCGCGACCAAGGTCGCTCCTACAAAAGCATCAGCGCTGCGGCACGGCTCGTTGCGTGACGTTACATCCGGTCAGCGATACGGTTGCCGGGTGATCCAGGTGTGCGGGTAGATGGCGTTGCAGTGCCTGCGCACATCGATCGCGCCGAGTGCGCAGCGGGCATGATGCACCCGCCGCGCTGTAGCCGGATTACTTGACCGGTTCGGCCGGTTTGGGCTTGTCCGAAGGCGCAGCCGGTTGGGTTGGTTCGGCCGGCGTGGCCGGCTTGGCTTTCTCGGCCGGTTCTGCGGCCTTGGGCTTGTCACCGGTCGCCGGACGCGCTGCTGCCGGCTTGGGTTCGGCTGCTGTCTTGGCGGCCTTGGCCTTCTGTGCTGCCTGCGCCTTGGCTTTGAGCGCGGCTTGGGCCTTGGCGGCCGAGCCGGGCTGCTTGAGTTCGGCCAATGCGGCGGCGATCGGGCCATCGCCCGGCAGTACGTCGCCGGCGCTATAGCCCTCTTCGCCCTCGGCATCGCCACGTAGATGGCCGGGCAAGGTGGCTTCGCTGTAGTCGGTCAGGCTGGCCGGCAGGTCGGCGTCGCCCGGTTGCGGTTCCGGGGTGAGCAGCACTTCCGGCACGATGCCGCTGGCCTGGATCGACTTGCCGCTGGGCGTGTAATAGCGCGCGGTGGTGAGCTTGACCGAGTCGCCGTTATCCAGCGGTAGCACGGTCTGCACCGAGCCCTTGCCGAAGGTGCGGCTGCCGATGATGCGCGCGCGCTGGTTGTCGCGCAGCGCGCCGGCCAGCACCTCCGAGGCGCTGGCCGAGCCGGCGTCCACCAACACGATGACCGGCACGCCGCCGAGCAGGTCGCCCGGGGTGGCGTCGAACTTGGCATCGCTGATCGAAATACGTCCACGGGTGCTGACGATGTTGCCCTTGTCGAGCAGATCGTCGGCCACCTGCACTGCGGCCGTCAGCAGGCCGCCCGGATTGCTGCGCAGATCCAGCACCAGGCCGCGCAACTTGCCGCCGGCCTGCAGCTGCTTGAGGTTCTTCTGGAAATCGGCACCGGTGTCGGCCTGGAAGGTGCTGATGCGGATATAGCCGTAGCCCGGTTCCAGCAGCTTGCTGCGCACGCTGGCCACGCGGATGGTCTCGCGCTGCAGGGTGACGTCGAACGGCTTGGGCGTCTTGTCGCGCACGATGGTCAGCACGACCTTGCTGCCGGATTCGCCACGCAGCGGCTCCATCGCCTTGCTGGCGTCGATCGGCTTGCCGTCGATGGCCACAATCACATCGCCGGCGCGGATGCCGGCGCGCGCGGCCGGGGTGTCGTCGATCGGCGCGATCACCTTGAGCGTGTTGTCCTGCTGCTGCAGCAACTCCACGCCGATGCCGTCGTAGGCACCGGTGGCCTGTTCGTCGAAGGCCTCGGCGTCTTCCTTGTCGAAATAGGTGCTGTGCGGGTCCAGATCCGAGAGCAGGCCACGCACGGCGGCATGCATCAGCTTCTTGTCTTCGACCGGATCCACATACGCCTGCTTGACCGCGTTGTAGACCGCCACGAAACGGCGGATCTCTTCCAGCGGCACCTTGGACACGGCGGCTTCATTGGCTTCCGGATCGTCCGCAGTCGCCTGGGCGGCGGCGGTGCCGGCCTTCTGTGCCCAACCGGGCGACGCGAACAAGGCCAGCGACAGGGCAACGGACAGGACAGCTACGCGCATGAAGCACTCCGGAAGAGAGAAGACGCCCCACAACGTGGCGCCGCCTGGATTATGCGCGAAGCAGCGATAAATCCGCGTTGAATTGCCGTTGCCTGCTGCAACTGCGCAGATGCATGCGCGGTGGCGTCGCCGTGCGGTGCGCATCGTGCTGGCAATGACGCGGCCAGACGCGCTGCCGGGCATTGGCACACTACACCGGGAGCGCCCGCCCGATGGCTGCGCAAGCAGCTTGTCCCGGTTCCCTGAGTGGTCGCCTCAATGGTCGCTTCAACGCGATGCACGTCTGGTCACTGGGACGCGGCAGCGCGCGACTCACCGCACCTGCACTCAGCGCCGCTGCAACCAGCTCGACGGATCCACCGGCTGCCCATTGCGACGCAGTTCGAAGTACAACGCCGGCACGCCCTGCCCGCCCGAGCTGCCGACCTTGGCCACCGCCTCGCCGCGCTTGATCGAGGCGCCGGCATCGCGCAACAGCGTGTCGTTGTGCGCGTACAGGCTCATGTAGCCGTTGCCGTGGTCCACGATCAGGATCATGCCGTAGCCGGTCATCCAGTCGGAGAACACCACTGTGCCATCGGCCACGGCGCTGACGGTGCTGCCCTTGGGCGCGCCGATCAGCACGCCCTTGCTGGTGTGGCCATCCGGCAAGGTGGCGTTGAAGCGGGCCAGCAGGTTGCCCGACACCGGCCAGCTCAGCCCACCGACCTTGGGGGCCGGCGCGCTGGCGATGACCTTGGGCGGCGTCTTGCCCGGCCGGTCGGGGCGATCGGGACGATCGGTTTTAGCGCGCTTTGCCTGCGCGGCGGCCTCGGCTGCGGCGCGCTTGGCGGCCGCGCGGCGTTCGGCTTCGGCCTTGGCGGCGGCCGCGCGCAGATTGGCGAGCAACTGTTCCAGCGACTTGGCGTCCTGGCCCAGGGCTTTTTCGCGTTCGGCGCGCTGTTTGTAGCGGTCGTCCAGCTGGGCGACGGTGACCGCCTGCTGCGAGCGATCCTTCTGCAGCGAAGAGGCCTGCGCTTTTTGCTGCGCACGCGCGCTATCCAGTGCCTGGCGCCGGCTGGCGATGTCCTGTTCTACTTTCGCCAAGGCCTCCAGCTGCGTGGTCAGCGCCTGGATGCGCTGCGCGCGCGCGTTCTGCACGTAGCGATGGTCGGCCAGCCGGCGCGTGGCATCGCCCACCGTGTCTTGCGACAACAGCACCTTCAACGGCGCGTTGCGGCCGAGCTGATCGGCGGCGCGCAACAACCCGGCCAGCTGCGCGCGCTGGGTCTGCAGGCCACGCTGCAACTGCGCGCGATCCTGCTGCAGTTTGCTCAGATGCTGCTCCTGCTCGCGCATCGCCGATTCGGTTTCGCTCAATGCACGTGCGGTCTTGGCCACCTTTTCATCGGCCTGGCGCAGCTGCTGGGCGGCGGTGCCGCGCTTGCCCTCCAGTTCGCGCCGGTCGGCAGTGATGGTCTTCAATTCATCGCGCAACTGCTGCAGCTTGCGCTCGGCCTCGCGCTGGCTTTGCGCGCTTGCGCCGGCGCTGCCGAGCACTGTGCAAGCCAGCATGGCCGCCGCCAGCCACGCGCGTGAGCGGCCGGTGGCGGGGGCAAGCGGCAGGCGCGAGCGCGGTGCGGGCGAAGGGGGCAACGAACGGTCCAGTGACTTCAGGCAGGTGCGCGATTGTATCCAAGCATGGTGTGATCGCCGCCACGCCCCAGATAGCCGCCGCCGCGCGAGGTTCAGCATGAAGTCCCAGCATCTTCTCCTGATGGTGTCCCTGGTCTGCACGAGCGCCTGGGCCAACGAGGACATCAGCAAGGTCAACGGCCGCATCAGCGCCGAGGCCGGCCAATCCTATGGCGCCCTGGATACCGTCAACGGCTCCATCGAAATCGGTGCCGGTGCGCAAACCAAGAGCGTGGAAACCGTCAACGGCAGCATCCAGATCGGCGACCGCGCGCGCACCGGTGGCGTCTCCACCGTCAATGGCGCGATCACGCTGGGCCAGAAAGTGGTGGTGTCCGGCGGGCTGGAAACGGTCAACGGCAGCATTCTGGTGGAGCGCGGCAGCCAGATCAGCGGCGGCGTGGAAACCGTCAACGGCAGCATCGGTCTGGTGGAAACCGAGCTCGGCAAGGGCATCGAGACCGTCAATGGCGATATCACCGTGGGGGTGGGCTCGCATGTGCATGGCGGGATCGAGGTCACCAAGCCCAATTTCAGTCTTTCGTTCAAGCCGTCGCGCAAGCCGCGGGTGGTGATCGGCCCCAATGCGGTGGTGGATGGGCAGCTGCAGTTCGAGCGCGAGGTCAGCCTGTATGTGCATCGCACCGCCAGGATCGGCGCGGTTACCGGCGGCACTGCGCGCAGTTTCGACAGCGACGTGGCGCCCAAGGACTGACGCGCTCACCACAGTCAACGCCTAGAATCGGGGGACCTTCGCCGCACGAGGAGTCCCGATGCCCCGCAAGATCCTGTTGTGCCTGGCCGCGACGCTGGCCCTGGCCGGCTGCAAACGTGAGCCCGCCGACGCACCTGCCGCGCCCAGCGCGCAGACCCCGGCCGATACCGCACCCAGCGCACCGGTCAGCCGGCACGCGTTCTCACCAGAGATGACGACCGGCGACTTCGCCGAGTTGGTCAAGACACTGGCCTCGGACGACTTCGAAGGACGCGGCCCGGGCACAGCGGGCGAAGAGAAGACCGTTACCTATATCCGCGACCAGATGCAGCGCATCGGGCTGCAGCCGGGCAATGGCGATAGCTGGTTCCAGGACGTGCCGATGGTGGAAACCACCGCCGATGCAGCCACCGCACCCAGTCTGCGCAGCGGCGATCAGACCCGCGCACTGGCCTTCGGCACCGACATCGTGGTGGGCACGCGCACCGGCCAGGCCGAGGTCAAGCTGGACAACAGCGAGCTGGTGTTCGTCGGCTACGGCGTGGATGCGCCCGAGCAACAGTGGAACGATTACGCCGGCCAGGACTGGAAGGGCAAGACGGTGGTGATGTTCGTCAACGACCCCGGCTTCCACACCGGCGATGCCAAGCTGTTCGACGGCAAGCGCATGACGTACTACGGGCGTTGGACCTACAAGTTCGAAGAAGCCGCGCGCAAGGGCGCCGCCGCCGCGTTGATCGTGCACGACACGCCCGGCGCCAGCTACGGCTGGGATGTGGTGAAGAATTCCTGGGCCGGCCCGCAATACGACCTGCCGGCCAAGGACGACACCGACCCGCGCCTGCCGGTGCAGGGCTGGATCAGCGCCGAGACCGCCAAGCAGTTGTTCGCCAACGCCGGGCTGGACCTGGCGCAGGCCTACAAGGACGCCAGCAAGCGCGGCTTCAAGCCGGTGCCGTTGAAGGCCAACTGGTCGGTGGACCTGAAGAGCACCATCGCCGAAAAGACCTCACGCAATGTGGTCGGGGTGCTGCCGGGCAGCAGCCACGCCGATGAGGCGGTGCTGTACATGGCGCATTGGGATCATCTGGGCAAGCATCCGGGCGAGAGCGGCGACAACATCTACAACGGCGCGGTGGACAACGCGACCGGCGTGGCCGGCATTCTGGAAATCGCCGATGCCTTCGCGCATCAGGATCCCAAGCCGGCGCGCTCGGTGGTGTTTGTGGCGGTGACGCTGGAAGAATCCGGTTTGCTCGGGTCCAAGTATTATGTGGCCAACCCGAGTTTCCCGCTGGACAAGATCGCTGCGGTGATCAACCTGGATGCGATGTCGGTGGCCGGGCGCGCGCGCGATGTCACCGTGGTGGGCATGGGCAGCTCGGAGCTGGAAGACATTCTCAAGCCGATCGCCGCGATGCAGGGCCGCACGCTGCACGCCGAGGCGACGCCGCAGAGCGGCTCGTATTTCCGCTCGGATCATTTCAATTTCGCCAAGGCCGGTGTGCCGGCGCTGTACGCCGATGGCGGCGAAGACCTGCGCGAGGGCGGCACCGCTGCCGGACGTGCAGCCGCCGAAGACTATGGGCGCAATCGCTACCATGCCCCTGGCGATGAGTACGATGCAACCACGTGGAAACTCGATGGCACCCTCGAAGATCTGCAGGCCGTGTATGGCGTGGGCAAGGAAGTCGCCGCTGGCGAGCGTTGGCCCAACTGGTATGCCGGCAACCCGTTCAAGGCTGCGCGCGACCGCATGATGGTCGGCAAGCCGGGCGCGAGTGCAGTAGCGGATCCGCAGGCATCGAAATCTGCTGCGGATGGCAAACAGGCCGATGGCAAGCAGGTAACGCCGGCGCGTTGAGTACACCGAGTGCGTGCATTGCCTCAAGCACGCATGTGTGGAGTCGTGTTGCGATCGATCGAGTTGCGGCACTGCGGGTGACAACAAGGCCTGCGCGCAGCTTGCGGTCTCAATAAACAGGGCCTCCAGTTGGAGGCCCTGTTCAGTGCTGCAGTGCTGCCTGGCAAACATGCTCAAACACCACCACGCGATTGCGTCGGTGATGGATCAGTCGTTGTCCGCGCTGACCACGTGCCCATCTTCCGGATCGATGTGCAGGTCGACCTTCTGCCCGCCACGTTGCTCGGCGTCGGCCTTCCACAGACCGTCCTTGAACTTGAGGTCGTGCACATTGGAATAGCCGTTGGTCGACAACGCCGCGCGGATATCGGCCTCGCTCAACTTGGAGGTGGTCTGGTCGCCGTACACGCGCCCGGTCACCGGGTCGATACGCACATCCACATCCTTGCCATCGCCGCTGCGCGCATCGGCGGTCCACACTCCGTGCTCGAACTTGACGTCGTGCACCTTGGTGTAACCCTTGCTGGTGAGCATGCTGGTGATTTCGGCGGACGTCAGCGCCTTGGCCGGCTTATCGGCAGCGGCCTGCGCAAATGCGCCATGCGATGCCAGCGCGAGTGCGCCGATCAGCGCGGTCTTCATCAATCGATGTGCCATGAGACTGCTCCTGCAGTGAAGTGTGCCCATGCTGGACGCGCTGTCATCGCCATCGGGTGAAAAAACCGACGTCGAGGTGGTACGAGTTCAGGCAGCTGAAATGCTCGCACCGGTCTTCATTCGCCTTGCACGTGATGTTTACCTTCCGCAAGACGTGGCTGCAGTGGTAGCGCAAGGTCATCGATGACGCGATCGGGATGATTGCGCTGCGATACGCACCGGAGCCAGAACGATGCACAGCCCGGACGGACGCATAAAAATCGAGCCGCCTTGCGGCGGCTCGACCCGATTACATCAAGGTGTGACGCGTGTGATGCCCGCTGCCCACGGAGAAAGGATCGACATCTGCGGCCGGTCGGTGCCGTCCTTGTTCGGCTGTAAGGTATACGCGTAGGAGCCCCACCAAGCGCCTGCGGCCCACCACGTCCAGCCCAACCAGACATCGTCGTTTCTCTGCATATACTTGAGCATGCCATACAGCGCACTATTACAGGTCTTATTGCTGGCACTGCCGAATTCGCCAAGGAAACCGCGCTTGTGATTGGCGCGTAGCCACTCGGTGAAGCTGCGCAAACGATCGGCACCGATGCTGGAATTGACGCACACGTTGGTCGTGCCGCTGGAATCTGCGTCCAGATACTGATGCACCTCGAACGCGTAGTTGTTGAGGGGATCGTAGATGGACGCCAGCGCGGTGGCATTGGAATAGCCATCGCTTGTGAGCGAGGACCAACTGTGCGCACCGGTCCAGAGAACGCCTGGGACCAGGATCAAATTGTTTGCACCGTTGGCGCGGATGGCGTCGATCGCCGCCTGCGCGCTACCGGCCCATCCGCTGGCAGATACGCCATTGGGCTCGTTCATCAGGCCGAAGATCACGGCATTGTCGTTGCGGAACACCAGCGCAAGACGCCGCCATAAATCGGCGAACGTGGCGTTTTGCACCTCGCTGCTACCGATCTTGTAGCCGTTGTATTTGGCGTAGTTGTGGATGTCCAACACCAGATACATGCCCGATGCCTTGGCGCGTGCCACCGCCTGTTGCACCAATGCCAGTTGCGCCGGATCCAATTCGCCGCGCGCACTCGGTTGCAGGCGCTCCCACAGGATGGGAAGACGGATGGTATTCATGCCTACACCTGCGAAATAGGTGTAATCGCTGGTTGCCGGATACATATAGTCCTTGTTGAGGACTCCCGGCTTTTTGGAAGACGCGAATTCTGCGCCTGAGAGATTGACGCCGGCGTATTTCAGTACGCGCGTTCTTGCGTGGGCGAGCGGCAACGTGCCGATCAGGAGGAACAGCAGGGCGCAACGAACAAGGTTGCGAAGCGAGTGAGAAACGGCGGACATAAAGCAACTCCTTAGACGACGGGGAAGATGCGTCACAGCACCCTTTGTGCTTGCGATCTGCGCGAAATACGCCGCATCCGTCGTCTTTAATGCATCTGTCGTACCGAATTTCTGGTTGCATTAACTGCGAAGTAAATGTGTCGAATGGAGCGCAGTCACATATCGCACAGGTCACTTTTCGAATCAGCGCGTTATAACGTGGGCATGGAATATGCGGAAACGCAGGCTTTTCAAGCCGCGACAGATACATCGCTGTGTCGAAATACCATCGTATGGACGCGCTCGCTGTCAACGGTCCGGCGTCGGATCACTGACGTCACAATGCAGTAGCACGTGCAGCGAACGCATAAGCGTTTGCCGTCGTCGTCTATGTTTATCGCAGGCGTTTATTAACTAAGCGATGCGCTTTGCACGGCTTTGTGACTGACGCGCCGGGCAGGACCATCCGGATGCATGCATGCGAGCTTGGCAGCAAGCTGCTGGGGCAACCAGCGCCATAGCACCAGAGGATCACGCACCAACTGAAACACCGCCGTCCCCGGCGTCAGTCAGGTGGCGATAGCTTTTCAACTGCAATGAGGGTGTTGCACATGGATATCGAGTCCAAGCTATGTGACCGCACGTTGCGATGACGCACACAAAAGAGCCGCCTTGCGGCGGCTCGATCGGATCATGGCGAGATCACATCACATCACATCACATCAAGGGCTGAAGCGTGTCGCATGGGTCGCCTGTGGCGACAGGATCGACATCTGCGGCTTGTCGGTTCCGTCCTTGTTGGGATGTACGCTGTATTCGTAACTGATGTTCCACCATGAACCAGCGGCCCACCAGGTCCAGCCCAGCCAGACATCTGCATTGGTTTCCATATACCCGAGCATGCCCTGCAGCGCTGCATTGCAACCGGCGTTGTTGCCGGTGCCGAATTCGCCCAGGAAACCGCGTTTTTGATTGAGGCGCAACCACTCGGTGAAACTGCGTAGACGATCGGCGCCGACGGTGGCACTGACGCAGACATTGCTGGTGCCGCTGGAATCGGCATCCAGGTACTGATGCACTTCGAACGCGTAGTGGTTGAGTGGGTCGTAGATGGAGGTCAGCGCGGTGGCGTTGGAATACCCATCGCTGGTGGGCGAGTACCAACTATGCGCGCCGGTCCATAACACGCCGGGGACCAGAATCAAATTGTTTGCACCGGTGGCCCGAATGCTGTCGATGCCTGCCTGTGCAGCGGCAGCCCAGCCACCTGCCGATACCCCATTGGGCTCGTTCATCAGCCCGAAAATCACCGCGTTATCGTTTTTGAACACCAGCGCAAGACGGCGCCATAAATCACTGAAGGTCGCAATCGGCGCTTCAGGAGTGCCTATTTTATAACCGTAGTATTTGGCATAGTTATGGATATCCAGCACCAGATACATGCCCGATGCCTTGGCGCGAGCCACTGCCTGCTGCACCAATGCCAATTGCGCCGGATCCAGTTCGCCACGTGCGCTGGGTTGCAGACGCTCCCACAAAATGGGCAGGCGGATCGTATTCATGCCAACGCCGGCGAAATAGGTGTAATCGCTGGCAGGTGCGTACATGTAGTCTTTGTTGAGGACTCCCGGCTTTTTCGACGATGCAAACTCGGCACCGGAAAGATTGACTCCGGCGTAGGTGAGTGCGCGTGTCTGCGCATGAACCTGCGGCAAGACGCCAAGCAGGATGAGAAGCAGTGCACAGTGAACAACGCTGCGCAGCGAGCAGGAAACAGAAGACATAAAGCAACTCCTTGAACGACGGGGACGATGCGTCGCAGCCGGTTGCGTGCGATTTGCGCCAAGCGCGCTGCATCGGTAGGACTTAATGCACTGGTTGTGCCCGATCGCGCAGCACACTGAGCGTTAAGTAAATGTGCGAGCTCACTCCCAGTCACAATTCGCCGGGGTCACATTCCGCACCAGCACGCTGTAACGCGCGGCAGAAAAAAGCGGCCGCGCACGCTTCGGCACACGGTCAGCGCGGACGGTGTGCTGTCGAAAGAACGTCGTATGGATGCGTCTGCTGCCAACTGCATGACGCCGATTCATTGGCGCCGTGCACGGTTGCGCCTGCATGCTCAGCGCATGCGAGGCGTGGTTTGCAGACGAATGCGAGGTGTGCTGTTAGCGGGTGATACGCTGCGCGCGGGCGCTCAGGATCGTCATCTGTGGCTTGTCGCGTCCCTGCGCATCGGGCTGCACGTTGAATGGATAGGTCCGGTTCCACCATGCACCGGCCGCCCACCAGGTCCAGCCGATCCACACATCGCTGTTGGTCTCCATGTACCCCAACATGTTGTTGAGTGCGCTATTGCAGGTCGCGTTGTTGCCAGTGCCGAATTCGCCCAGAAATCCACGCTTGTGATTCAGGCGCAGCCACTGGGTAAAACTGCGCAAACGTTCGGCACCGACGGTGCTGCTGACGCAACCGGCGCTGGTACCGCTGGAGTCGGTATCCAGGTATTGATGCACTTCGATGGCGTAGCGATTGAGCGGGTCGCGAATGGATGCCAGTGCCACGGCATTGGATTGCCCGGCAACGGTGGAATACCAACTGTGCGCGCCGCTCCACAACGCACCGGGAACCAGAATCAGATTGTTGGCGCCGGTTTTGCGGATGGTGTCGATCGAGGCTTGTGCCGCGGTGGCCCAGGATTGCGGATTGATGTCGTAAGGCTCATTCATCAGCCCGAAGATCACCGCGTTGTCGTTCTTGAAGGCGATCGCCAGACGGCGCCACAAATCGGTAAAGGTGCTGATCGGCACGCGGCTGCTGCCGATCTTGTTGCCGTAATACTTGGCGTAGTTGTGCACATCCAGAATCAGATAGACCTTGGCGGCCTTTGCATTGGCGACGGCCTGGCGGATCAGTGCCAATTGCGCCGCATCCAGTTCACCGCCAGCCTTGGGTTGCAGGCGCTCCCACAGGATGGGTAGCCGAATGGTGTTCATGTGTTTGCCGGCGAAGTAGCGGTAATCGCTGGCGGCCGGATACAGGTAGTCGACGTTGAGCACGCCGGGTTTTTGCGAGGATTTGATTTCTGCGCCAGAGAGATTGACGCCGGCATACTTCAGGCGATTGCCGCTCTGTGCATGTGCAAGCGGCATGATGACAAGCAGCAGCAATGAGAACGCGCAGCTAAGCAGCCGGCGTGTCCGGGGGGGAGAGGGCAACATGGGTGACTCCTGAAGCATTCGCGGGGGGAGATGCATTGCACTGGCGTGGACCTGCCACGTGCATGACGACAATGCAACGCCTACACCCTAGGCGTATCCGTACATTCAAACTACGAATGCGAGATATCACTTAATTGGAGCTGTGAGCGACTTGGCACTTATTGCCAAACATACACGTGCTTTGATGTGGTAAAGCGCACATCGCGCATCGTCATCGCCGCACACAGGTCGCACTCTGCGCGGCAGCACTGCATCGACTGCTGCGCATTCGAGATGGAGTGACGTTGCAGGTTGTCTTGCGATTACAACACTGCACATCGATGCAGTGGCGTGCCTTGCATCAACGCAGATCGCAATTGCACGTATAAAACTCACCTGGTGCGCGAACGGGACGTCGGCACTTGCGATGTATTGCACGTGAGGTTTGTGTGCTGCGTTGTGATTGCGGCAACACTCCATCACTGCGGATCCTGCAAGACGCGTCGCGCGATTACGGGGCCACCGCGCATTTGCGCGTAGCGCTGTGCTGTCACCGCCCGCACACCCGATGCTTCGGCATAGCGCATGTCATATATGCATGACAAAAAAAACGGTGGCCGCAGCATCTTGCTGCGACCACCGCATTCGAACAGACCGGCGTGTGTTACTTGGTGGCGCGGCGTGCGTACTTGCTCAGGATCGAGATCTGCGGCTTGTCGCTGCCATCCTTGCCCGGCTGCACGGTGAAGAAGTACTCCGGCTTCCACCATGCACCGGCGGCCCACCAGGTCCAGCCCAGCCACACGTCACTGTTCTTTTCCATGTAGGTCAGCATGCCTTCCAGCGCCTGGTCGCAGACCGGATTGTTGGCAGTGCCGAATTCGCCCAGAAAGCCTTTCTGCTTGTTCTCGCGCAGCCATGCGGTGAAGCCGCGTAATTTCTCTTCGCCAACCGTGGCGCTGGTGCAGACCGGCTTGGTGCCGCTGTAGTCGCTGTCCAGATATTGATGCGCTTCGAAGGCCAGGTTGTTGCCCGGGTCCTTGACGATCTCCAGCGCCTTGGCATTGGAACCGCCATAGTTGGCGCTGCGCCAGCTGTGCGCGCCGCTGTAGGCGGTGCCCGGCACCAGGATCAGGTTCTTGGCGCCGGTCTTGCGGATCGCGTTGATTGCGCCTTGCGCCGCTGCAGCCCAGTCGGTTGCGGAAATCCCGTTGGGCTCATTCATCAGCCCGAAGATCACCGACGTGTCGTCCTTGAATTCCAGCGCCAGCCGGCGCCACAGATCTGCCACTGCGGCGGCGGGCACATCGCTGGTGCCGATGCGCTTGCCGTTGTACTTGGCGTAGTTGTGCACATCCAGGATCAGGTATTGCTTGTTGGCCTTGGCCGCCGCCACCGATTTCTTCAGTAGCGCCAATTGCGCCGGATCCAACTCGCCGCTGAGCTGTGGCTGCAGGCGTTCCCACAGGAACGGCAAGCGGATCGTATTCATGCCTTTGCCGGCGAAATAACTGAAATCCGACGCGGCCGGATAGGTGTAGTCCTTGTACAAGGTGCCCGGCTTCTTGCGCGAGTTGAACTCGGCGCCGGAGAGATTGACACCGACATATTTCAGGCCGGCAGATTCTTTTTTCGCAGCGGCGGGCTCTTTTGCCTGCGCCAACGGCATTGCGGCGAGCAAGGTCAGTGCGAGTGCGGCACTGCGTAACGAGGGGAAATGTGCGGGAGAGCGAAACATGAAGCCTCCTTCGGCATCGACGTGAGTGGCCGCAGGGGGAGGGCACGGCCAGCAGGGATGGTGCAGGGCAGGGTGGTGGTTGGTCAGCGTAGAAGCTTTGGCGTTAGTGCGCCATTCACGCCTACTGCAGCGATTTGATCGCGCAAACGCCTGCAAGGCGCACCACGCCGCTGCGGTGGCGTTCGCAGCCCGACAGGCAAGACGCACTGTCGCAGGAGTGCGACAGGCGCCTGTTTTAAGCTAGAGGCTGCTTACTTTTGTCTCCTGCACCATCGCGGGGGACGTGACGCCCGGAGCCCCCTCATGAGCAAAGCTCACGCTTACGCCGCCCAGACCGCCGATCAACCGCTTGCACCGTTCGTGTTCGAACGGCGCGCACCCGGCCCCGACGATGTACAGATCGAGATCGCCTATTGCGGCGTGTGTCACTCCGATCTGCATACCGCACGCAACGAATGGCACAACACCCTGTATCCGTCGGTGCCCGGCCACGAGATCGTCGGCCGTGTGACGGCGGTTGGCGATGCGGTCACCGGCTTCAAGGTCGGCGACCTGGCCGGTGTCGGCTGCATGGTCGACAGCTGTCGCAGCTGCGCGTCCTGCCAGGAAGGCGAAGAACAGTATTGCGAGCAGGGCTTTACCGGCACCTATAACGGGCCGATGTTTGGCGGCGAGAACACTTACGGCGGTTACTCGGACCACATCGTGGTCGATCAGAAATACGTGCTGCGCATCTCGCACAGCGACAACCTGGCCGCCGTGGCGCCGCTGCTGTGCGCCGGCATCACCACCTATTCTCCGCTGGCGCATTGGAAGGTCGGTCCCGGCCAGAAGGTGGGTGTGGTGGGCCTGGGTGGCCTGGGCCACATGGCAGTGAAGATCGCCAAGGCGATGGGCGCCACTGTGGTGTTGTTCACCACCTCCGAGAGCAAGCGCGCCGATGCGTTGCGTCTGGGTGCCAGCGAAGTGGTGATCTCCAAGGACGAGGCGCAGATGGCCGCGCAAGCCAACACACTGGACTTCATCCTCAACACCGTGGCCGCGCCGCACAACCTGGACCCGTTCCTGGCTGCGCTCAAGCGCGACGGGGCGATGGTGCTGGTGGGTGTGCCCGAGCATTCGCACCCTTCGCCGAGCGTGTTCAATCTGATCATGAAGCGCCGCACGCTGGCCGGTTCGTTGATCGGCGGCATCCGCCAGACCCAGGAGATGCTGGATTTCTGCGCCAAGCACAACATCGTCTCGGACATCGAAACGATTCGCGCCGACCAGATCAACGAGGCCTACGAGCGCATGCTCAAGAGTGACGTGAAGTATCGCTTCGTGATCGATATGGCCACGCTGGACAAGGCTGCCTGATCGCCCAGCGCGCCCGGCAATCGATGCAGCCCTGCAACAGGGCTGCACATCAGGTGCCTGCGCGAACGACTGCAGCGTGGACGCGGCAGTGACCGCGTCCACGCTGCTGCCGGATGATACCGGCCACCGGCTGCAGGCATCGCCGGACCGCGATTCGATCAACCAGGTCAGGCGCCCTGCGCAGCGGCCACTCTGCCGTCCTGCGCCGGATAGGGCGACACCAGCGGCGTCGCGGGGCGTGCCAGCATGGGTGCGGAGAACAGCAGGTTCAGCGCGGGCAGGCGTCCCGGTGTGCGCAGCAGGCACAGCAGGGTGGGCGCCAGCACGCCGGTGCCCAACAAGGCGAAGAACAGCAGCGATCCATCGTGGATCCAGCGCGGCAGCAGATAGGCCAGCACGATGAACGGCGGGAAGTGGGTCAGATAGAACACCACCGAGTTGCGGCCCACATAGCGGATCGCCTGCGCGGCCGGTTGCTGGTTTGCCCAGATTGCTGCAGCGATCACCAGCGGCAGCGCGATCACCACCAGCGGCAGGTAGCCGATCCAGATACCGTGCAACGCGGTGAGATTGGCGATCAGCACGATGGCGCACAGGCTCAGGCACGACAGTGGCCAGATCCAGCGCGGAGCCTGCTGTAGCAGTGCCGGCACGCGACCGGCCAGCAGCGTGCCGATGTAGAAGAACGCGAAGTAATAGAACGGGTCGGCCCCCTGGCGCAGCAATGGACCCAGGCACACCGAACCGAGCAGGGTGGCAGCCAGCACCAATGGGGCCGGCAGCCGACGCAGCAGTGGGATCACTGCAAGAAACACGAACAGGTAGAACAGAAACCAGGTCAGTGCCACGTTGCCGACCGCGATCCTGCCCAGGTCCAGCCAGGCAATGGGTTCGGACTTGGCCAGCACCGAGCCTGCCTCGCGCAACCCGAAGATCAGCAGCGACCAGATCAGATAGGGATACAACACGTGCCGCAGCTTGCCGCTGAAGTAGGTCGCGATCCCCTTGTCCAACCCACGCGCCACGAACAAGCCCGAGAGCAGGAACATCAGCTGCATGCGCAATGGGGCCAGCGAGCGGTTGATACGCTCGATCGACAGCATCAGCGTGCTGCTTTCTCCGGCTGCCCCGCTGCGTAGCTCGGGATAGGCATCGAAAGCGAAGCCATAGGCGTGCAGGACGATCACCATCAGTACGCTGGCACCGCGCAGCCAGTCCACCCAATCATCGCGTTTATGGTTGCCGGTAATGGTTTGGTACGTCATGAGGTTGCTCCTTTGGTGGGGCCCACGGCTTTGCCGCCGCGGTGTGCGACGACACGAATCAGGTCTGGATTCCACGGCGGTGTTGTCCACGCGTGGGAGGAGGCGGATACCGTCGTTGCCGAGGACATCCGGGTAAGCGCAGAGCGTTCCGCGTGTCAGTGAGGGTGGCTGGGCTGCGTGATGCGGGGACGGCTTATATGTGACTTAGATCACACTTGTTTGGCGCGTGCAATCGTCGAGGCTGCAGATAGATGCAGGCCTGTGTGTGCGCTGATGGCAAGGTCATGCGTGGGTGCGGGCGCCTTGCACAGTCGATGGCCGCTTGAGTCTGCAGTTGCCGAGATGCGGTGGAGCGCGTGCTCAGCGGCAGGCGGCGTTGCGGTGTTGCGTTGTGGGCCTACGTGCGCTGGCAGCGTCAGCCTGATCGGCGGCAGGACAAATCACCGCACGCAGCAGCAAACGCTGTACGAGCGTTGTGAGCGAAGTGCCGATCGCGAAAGACAGGGGATTGTTCGTGGAGCGTTCCGGGTCGGGCGAGACGCGACCTTGCGGAATGCGATGCCCGTTGCGTGTCGCCGTGGATGCATTGCATCGCGGTGCGTCGCGGGCGTAGCCGCTCACGCAGCGTGCGGGTTGCCCGCACGCGAGCCTGCACGCGAGCCCGCACCAATGGTGGGCGCATCGCCCACCGCTGGCAATCACTCAGGCCGCAGCGGGTTCCTTGACCTGCGCCTTGACGCCAAGCAGCTGCACGATGCTGCCAGCCGCATCGCGGCCTTCGGCCACGGCGGTCACCACCAGGTCGGCACCGCGCACGCAGTCGCCACCGGCGAACAGGCGTGGGTTGCTGGTCTGGTAGGGCAGGCGGCCGTTGTCGTCGGCAGGGGCGACGATGCGGCCGTTGCTGCCGGCTTCCACGCCTTGCGAGGCCAGCCAGTCCGGTACGGTCGGCGAGAAGCCGAAGGCGATGATCACCACGTCCGCTTCCAGCAGCGATTCGCTGCCTTCCACCGGTACTGCGTTGCGACGGCCGCTGGCATCGGGCTCACCGAGCCTGGTCTCCACCACGGTGACGCCAATGGCTTCGTCGTCGGCGCCGGATTCGATCGACAGCGGCTGACGGTTGAACAAAAAGCGCACGCCTTCTTCGCGCGCGTTGGCCACTTCGCGCGCCGAGCCCGGCATGCTGGCCTCGTCGCGGCGGTAGGCGCAGGTGACCTTGGCCGCACCCAGGCGGATGGCGCTGCGCACGCAGTCCATTCCGGTATCGCCGCCGCCCAGCACCACCACGCGCTTGCCGTTGAGATCGGGCAGCGCCATCTGGTCTTCCCAGCCAGCGATCGGCCGGCCGTGCGGGTCGTTGCCGCTGACGATGCGGCTGTTCTGCACCAGGAACGGCAGCGCCGGCAGCACGTTCTTCAGATCCTGGCCGGGCAGGCCGCCATCGGTGTAGCGGTAGGCACCGGTGCCCAGGAACACCGCGTCGAATTCGCCCAGCAACTGCTCGATGCTGACGTCGCGGCCGACTTCCACGCCCAGGCGGAACTGCACGCCCATGCCTTCGAGGATTTCGCGGCGTTTGCCGATCACCGACTTGTCTAGCTTGAAGCTGGGAATGCCGAACTGCAGCAGCCCGCCGATCTGCTCGTAGCGGTCGTAGACCACCGCTTCGATGCCGGCGCGCACCAGCCGGTCCGCACACGACAGGCCGGCCGGGCCGGCGCCGATCACCGCCACCCGCCAGCCGGTTGGCTGCACGTTGCCCAGGTCAGGGCGCCAGCCCATCTTGAAGGCGGTATCGACGATGTATTTTTCCACCGCACCGATGGTGACCGCGCCGAATTCCTCCAGCGTGCAGCTGCCTTCGCACAGGCGGTCCTGCGGACACACCCGCCCGCACACTTCCGGCAGCGGGTTGGTGGAATGGCACAGCGCGGCGGCTTCCTCGATGCGGTTTTCCTGCACCAGCTGCAGCCACTGCGGGATCGCGTTGTGCACCGGGCATTTCCAGCTGCAATACGGATTACCGCAGTCCAGGCAACGGCCGGACTGATACTGCGCATCGGCCTTGTCGAACTTGCCGTACAGCTCGCCCCAGTCGCCGGACGTACGCAGCTCCACCGGAATGCGCGTGGGCATGGTCCGGGGCAGGTCGAGGAATTGGAAGGCTTGCTTGCGGCTCATAGGGGCTGGGATTCGGGAGTTGGGATTGGGGATTCGCAACAGCGGGCGACGGGGTCTGACCCAGTGCGAATCTCGAACAAACAATCACGACGCTGGAGGACGAGATCAGGGATTGGAGTGTCGGGGCTCGCCACGATGGGCGACCGAACCAGGGCGCGAACCGATCCCCAATCCCGACTCCCCAATCCCCAATCCCCAATCCCGTCACTCAGGCGGCACGCCTGAGTGACTCTGTCAGCGACTCGATGCTGGCGGCCTTGGGTTTGACCAGCCAGAACTTGCCGATGTAGTCGCGGAACTCGTCCAGGATCTGCTGCGCCCAGATGCTGCCGGTCAGCTCGCGGTGGCGGCTGATCAGGGTGTGCAGGTGCTGGCGATGATTCTCGAAGCCTTCGGCAGAGACGCGGTGGATGTCGATCAGCTCGTGGTTGTAGCGGTCCACGAAGTCGCGTTCGATATCCAGCACGTAGGCCAGGCCACCGGTGAAGCCGGCGCCGAAGTTCAGGCCGACTTTGCCCAGCACCAGCACCACGCCGTCGGTCATGTATTCGCAGCAGTGGTCGCCTGCGCCTTCCACCACCGCCAGTGCGCCGGAATTGCGCACCGCAAAGCGTTCGCCCGCGCGGCCGGCCGCGAACAGCTCGCCACCGGTGGCGCCGTACAGGCAGGTGTTGCCCACGATCGGCGTGCTGCGCGCCTCGAAGCGCGCACCACGCGGCGGACGCACCACCAGCCGGCCGCCGGCCATGCCCTTGCCAACGTAGTCGTTGGCTTCGCCTTCCAGCTCCAATTGCAGACCACCGGCGTTGAACGCGCCGAAGCTCTGCCCGGCGGTGCCGCGGAAGCGCAGGTTCAACGGCGCATCGCTCATGCCGTGGTTGCCGTGCGCGCGCGCGATGGCACCGGACAGGCGCGCGCCGATCGAGCGGTCGGTGTTGTGGATCAAAAAGCGATGGTCGCCGCCGGTCTTGTTGGCGATCGCATTGGCCAGCAGGCCATCCATCTGCGTGGCCAGGCTGTCCGGCGACTCGTACAGGCGCTGGGCCGCGCAATGGCTGCCGTCGTACTGCGCATGCGTGAGCAGGCGCGAGAGATCGACCTTGACCCCGGCACGTGGCGAGACCTCCAGCTGTTCGAGCAGGTCGGTGCGGCCGACGATCTCGTCCAGCGAGCGCACGCCCAGGTACGACAGCCACTGGCGCACTTCTTCGGCCAGCAGGCGGAAGAAATGCTCCACGCGCTCCGGCAAGCCGGTGAAGTAGTTCGCACGCAGGCGCTCGTCCTGGGTGGCCACGCCGGTGGCGCAGTTGTTGAGGTGGCAGATGCGCAGGTACTTGCAGCCCAGCACGATCATCGGCGCGGTGCCGAAGCCGAAGCTGTCGGCGCCCAGCAGCGCGGCCTTGACCACGTCCAGGCCGGTCTTCAGGCCGCCATCGGTCTGCAGGATGGTGCGGTCGCGCAGGTCGTTGGCCACCAGGGCCTGATGCGATTCGGCCACGCCCAGTTCCCACGGCACGCCGGCGTAACGGATCGAGCTGATCGGGCTGGCGCCGGTACCGCCGTCGTGGCCAGACACGGTGATCAGATCGGCGCCGGCCTTGACCACGCCGGCGGCAATGGTGCCGACGCCGGCATGCGCGACCAGCTTCACCGACACCAGTGCAGTGGGGTTGACCTGCTTGAGGTCGTAGATCAGCTGGGCCAGATCTTCGATCGAATAGATATCGTGATGCGGCGGCGGGCTGATCAGGCCGATGCCGGGCTTGGCGTAACGCAGCCGGGCGATCAGTTCGTTGACCTTGTGGCCGGGCAGCTGGCCGCCTTCGCCGGGCTTGGCGCCCTGGGCGACCTTGATCTGCAGCACCTCGGCATTCACCAGGTACTCCGGGGTCACGCCGAAGCGGCCGGAGGCCACCTGCTTGATCTTGGAGCGCTTCTCGGTGCCGTAGCGGGCCGGGTCTTCGCCGCCTTCGCCGGAATTGCTGCGCCCGCCCAGGCGGTTCATCGCAATGGCCAGCGCTTCGTGCGCCTCGGGCGACAACGCGCCCAGGCTGATCGCGGCGGTGTCGAAGCGACGCAGCACATCGGCCGCCGGGGCGACCTCGTCCAGCGGGGTCGGGGTCTCGGCACGCTTGAGCTGGACCAGGTCGCGCAGCGTGGAGGCCGGGCGCGAATGCACCGCATCCACGTATTTCTGCCAATCGCCGGCATCGCCGGTGCGGGTGGCGCGCTGCAGCGTCATGACCACGTCGGGGTTGTACATGTGGTACTCGCCGCCGTGCACATACTTGAGCAGGCCGCCGACTTCCGGCTTGAGCTGGTCGTTCCAGGCGCGCGCGGTGAGCTCGCGCGCCTCGGTGTCCAGCCGCGCCAGATTGACGCCGCCGATGCGGGCAGGCGTCTCGGCAAAGCACAGTTCCACCACGTCCGGGTCCAGCCCCACGATCTCGAACAACTGCGCGCCGCGATAACTGGCGATGGTGCAGATGCCCATCTTGGAGATGATCTTGGACAGGCCCTTGTAGATGCCCTTGCGATAGCGGCGCCCGATCTGCGACTGCTCGCCGCCCTTGCTCAGCTGCAGGATGCCGCGCCGGCCCAGGTCGAACAGCGTCTGGTAAGCCAGATACGGATACACCGCAGTGGCGCCGAAGCCGAGCAGGCAGGCCATGTGGTGCGGGTCGCGCGCGGTGCCGGTTTCGATGATCAGGTTGGCGTCGCAGCGCAGGCCCACCTTGCACAGGTGGTGATGCACCGCGCCGGTGGCCAGCAGCGCATGCGCCATCGGCCGGTCCGGGACCGGGTAGCGATCGGACAGCAGCAACATCACCGCACCGGCGCGCGCGGCGGCTTCGGCTTCCTGGCAGATGCGTTCCAGCCCGGCCTTGAGGCCTTCTTCCACGCTATAGGACAGGTCGATCAGGCGATTGCGCTCGACGTACTGCTCCATCTTCAGCAGCTGGCGCAGCTTGCGCTGGCTGAGCACCGGCGAGTTGAGGATGACGTGGTTCACCGTCTCCGCGCCGGCGTGGAAGATGTTGGTCTCCTTGCCGAGCTGGGTGGTGAGCGACATCGCGATGCCTTCGCGCAGCGGGTCGATCGGCGGGTTGGTGACCTGCGCGAAGGCCTGGCGGAAGTAGTCGTACAGCGGCCGGGTCTGGCGGCTGAGCACCGCCATCGGGGTGTCGTCGCCCATCGAGCCGGTGGCTTCCTGCTCGGTCTCGGCCAGCGGGCGCAGGATCTGCTCCACTTCCTCGGTGCTGAGCTGGAACAGCTTGTGGTAGCTGCGCAGGGTCTGCTCGCTGAAGGGTTCTTCCACCAGCGAGGGGTCGATCAACTCGGTCTGCAGATAGGTCACGCCCTGCTGCAGCCATTGCTTGTACGGCGCGCGCGCACGGTTGATGCGGTCGATGGCATCCGAATCGAGCAGGTCGCCGCGCTTCAAATCGATCGCCATCATCTCGCCCGGGCCCAGCTTGCCCTTGCGGGTGATGCGCTCGGCCGGCAGTTCCCACACACCGGCCTCAGAGGCGACCAGGAAATGACGGTCGGAGGTCAGCATCCAGCGGGCGGGGCGCAGCCCGTTGCGATCGAGCATGCACGCCGCATAGCGGCTGTCGCAGGCCACGATGCCGGCCGGGCCGTCCCACGGCTCGGTGTTCAAACCGTAGAACTCGTAGAACGCGGCCAGGTCGGCGTCCTTGAATTCCAGCGACTGGGTCGCCGGCGGCACCAGGATGCGCAACGCCTGCAGCAGGTCCATGCCACCGGCGACCAGCAGCTCGAGCATGTTGTCCAGGCTCTGCGAATCGGAGCCGTGCATTGAGATCACCGGGTCGAACTCGGCGATATCGAAGCGCGGGGTCTGCCACACCTTGCTGCGCGCCTGCGCCCAGCGGCGGTTGCCCTCGATGGTGTTGATTTCGCCGTTATGCGCGAGCAGCCGGAACGGGTGCGCCAGCGGCCAGCGCGGCAGCGTGTTGGTCGAAAACCGCTGGTGAAAGACAATCGCGCTGGACGACAGATCGCTGCGCTGCAGGTCCGGATAGAACGTGCTCAGCTTGTCCGGCAGCACCATGCCCTTGTAGCTGATGCCATTGGGCGACAAGGTGGTGACGTAGAAGTTGTCCACCTCGCGCAGCGCCTGCTCGGCGCGCCGGCGCGCCAGGAACAGCGCCAGGGTGAAGCCGTCTTCGGTCTGCTCCGCGCCTGCATCGACGAATAACTGCTCGATACGCGGCAAGGTGTCGCGCGCCAGTTGCCCGCACACGCTGTCGTCGGTGGGCACCACGCGCCAACCGCGAAAGTGCACGCCGGCGGTGTGCAACTGGGTTTCCAGTTCGGCACGACATCGCGCGGCATCGCTCTCGTCCAGCGGCAGGAACACCACACCGGCCGCGTAACGCGTGCCCAGCGGAATGCCGGCGTCGCGCGCCAGCCCGCGCAGGAACGCATCGGGTTTGCGGATCAGCAAGCCGCAGCCATCGCCGGTGAGCCCGTCGGCGGCCACACCGCCACGGTGGGTCATGCGCGAGAGCGCCGCAATCGCGGTGTCCACCAGCGAACGGGAAGGTTGGTCGTCCAACTGGGCGACCATGCCAAAACCACAGGCGTCGCGTTCGTCGCGCGCGCTGTTGTAGAGACCGTAGTCGTTGAGCCCTTGGCGAGTGCGGGGGGCCATGTCTGCCTCTTTGCGATCTGGGAGAGCGGCGACGACGTTGCAGCGCTCGATCCGTGGAGCGTTTCGAAGAGGTCACCGGATGATCGACTAGACCACAGTTGATGCGGTGCCGCAATACACCGTTACAGCTGCAACGAGGGCGGCCGCAAGGCCCTGTGCCAGCTGGCTTGGCGCCCGTTCGCCAACAGGCGCCAGGCGGTGCTTAGCCGCAGCGCACTGAGGCGATCAGGTTCTTGGCATCCACTTCCAGATTGAGCCGTTCGCCGTTGAACTCCATGGTGACCATCTGCCCGGGTTTGAGCACGCGCACCGATTTGGCGCCGGCATCGCTACGGGCTTGTTCGCTCACTGCATCGGTCAGCGGCTGGCCGACCAGCGACTGCACCTGGGTGGCATCGCAGCTGCCGATCGGCGGGGCCTCGGGAGCGGCGGCCGGTGCGGGGGCTGCGGCTTGTTCGGCCGCTTGCTGCGCCTTGGCGGTGACGGCTTCCTGCTCGTCCGGTTGCGGCGAGCCGCAGGCACTCAAGGCCGCCAGCACGACCAAGGAACAGGCCAGGCGGGCGGTAGGCAGGACAGAGCGCATCGATGACTCCAGCACAGTGGGGGAGGCCCAAGCATAAGCAGAAAATCTGCTGACGGGCATCGCTTGCCCACATGGCGTTGTCGCAGCGTTGACGCCGCCTAGTCCTGCCCGGCTCAACAATCGGCGCCTGTCCTTCGATCCGTGCGCAATGAAAGCCAAACGTGTTCTTCGCAATGCCGCAGCCACCGCCAGCGCTGCCGGCAAGCTGGCCACCGTGGCCGCCAGTGCGGTGGCCGCCACTGCCGCGGCGGCGAGCGTGGCAGCGGTTGCGCAGGCCAAGGCCACCGCGCGTGCAGCCGGGCTCACCTATGTCAACGATCAACAGCCCGGCATCAGCCGCCGCAAGGCCGGCAAGAGCTTCAGTTACCGCAGTGCCGACGGGCAGCGCGTGGCCGATGCCGATACCTTGCAGCGCATCCGCGCACTGGCCATTCCGCCGGCGTATACCGAGGTGTGGATCTGCGCCAAGCCTAACGGCCATCTGCAGGCCACCGGCCGCGATGCGCGCCGGCGCAAGCAATACCGCTATCACGCCGAGTGGGCGCAGGTGCGTGGCGAAGGCAAGTTCGAACGGGTGATCGCCTTCGGCCAGGCCTTGCCCAAATTACGCCGCCGGCTGCGCCGCGATCTGGTATTGCCGGGATTTCCGCGCGAGAAGGTGCTGGCGATCGTGGTGGCGCTGTTGGCCGACACCCTGGTGCGTGTGGGCAACGCCGAATATGCACGCAGCAATCGTTCCTATGGCCTCACCACCTTGCGCAACCGGCATATGGAATTTCTGCGCGGCGGACGTGCGCGGCTGAAATTCCGCGGCAAGAGCGGCCAGGATCACGAGATCGAAGTGGACGACAAGCAACTGGTCAAGCTGATCCGGCAATGCCAGCAATTGCCGGGCCAATCGCTGTTTCAGTACCGCGACGACGATGGCCAGCTGCAGCCAGTGGATTCGGGTGAGGTCAACGACTATCTGCGCGAGGCGATGGGCGAGGATTTTACCGCCAAGGATTTCCGCACCTGGGGCGGCACGCTGGCCGCACTGCAGCGTCTGGCGCGGTTGCCGTTACCTGAGCGCATGAGCGAACGCGCGCTGACCCAGGTGCAGAACGATGTCATCCGCGAAGTGGCCGATGCGCTGGGCAACACGCCCTCGGTGTGTCGCAAGGCCTATATCGACCCGTGCGTGTTCGAAGGCTGGCGCGCCGGCGAACTGCAGGCCATGGCCACCGGCGTGCGCGGCGAGCGCCAATGGGAGGCGGCCACGCTGCGCTTTTTGACCGACTCGCGCAGCAAGCAAGGCAAGGCGGCCAAGACGACCAAAGCCACCAAGGCCACTAAGGCCACCAAGACGAAGCTCAGCCGCAGCAAGAAATCTGCGTGATGCTGTTGTTCGGCGAGATCTCGATGGTTCGCTGATTGATACCGCGGTCTGCGGGCCTGCGCCACGCCTACGGTGCTGTTTGGAGTCTTGATCATTGACCGAGCGCACTACGCGGTCGCGCACGCGTATGCGGGAAGCGATCACTCGTCTGCGATCTGCTTCTGGCGGCGTTGCGCCCAGGCATCGCGCACGAAGGTGTAATCGTCCACGGCATCGCGGCGTGCGGCATCCATCGGCAACATGCGCGCGCGGCCGTCGGCCAGTTGCAGGCCTATCAGCGAATTGGCGATGCGTGCGCTATCTATGTAATTGATGGGCGTCAGCTGTTGATCGCCAAAACGCCCAACCGTGTCACGCACGGTGCCGGGTCCCAGGATCGGCATCACCAAGTAGCGCGAGTTGTCCCAACCCCATGTGGCGAACACCTGTCCCACATCTTCGTTGTACCTGGGCATGCCGAAGCGAGTGGCCGGATCGAACAACCCGGCAACCCCGATGGTGCTGTTGACCACAAAGCGTCCAAGCGACTGCGCCGCTTTGACCGGGTGGCCCTGCATCACCTGACTGACTGCGGTTCCTGGCTGGCCGAGGTTTCCAAACAGGTTCCTGATACCGGTCTTGACCGGTTTGGGGGTGACCTTGTCGTAAGCCACTGCAACGGGGCGGAACAGCACCTTGTCGGCGCCGCGGTTGAATCCGTGAATCTTGCGGTTATAGGCCTCCCACGGATCGCGCACCGGTGTGCCGGTGTAGAGCGCCTGGGCATCCTGTTCGGCGCGTGCGCTGGCGTCCGCCGAAGCTTGCGTGGTCGCGGTGGACTGCCCTGATTGCGGTGCTGCCGGCAAGGCGATGCCAGCGTTTTCTTGCGCAGCAGGAGCGCCGGCAACCTGATGTTGCTGTGGCGGATCAAGCGTCGATTGCGATGACGGTGGCGCGACCAGCGTCGAGCCGATGGGCGGGCCGATCGTGGTGGGTGCCGATGCTTGTGTGGTGGCAGGTCGGCTTGCGCAGGCCGATAGCAACAGCAACGCACCAGCCGCAGCAAGGGAACGGGAAATCGTCATCGCAGGATCCTTCAGAGTGAGGTGAGGCATTGAGTGGGCAACCAATACAACTGCCACGACGTTCGCGGTTCCCTACGCGCTGAAGCGACTTAGCCACGACCACACCAGTGGGCAACTCCACAACGCCGCTACTCCCGCGCTGGCGATGCTCGCCATCCAGCGCAGCTGACTCAGCCGCTGGCGTCGGGAATGGTGCTGCTGCAGATCCGGCAAGTCGTGCCACGCCTGGCGATTGCTGGCGGTGGACGACTGACGTGGTGTCACGCAGGGGTGGCAGGAAGACATGGCGCGGTCCAGAAACCTAAGACGGGTGTGTTGATTCGCATCACCACAGGCTCGTTTGCGAGAGGGCGGGCAAACAGCGTGGCAAGGTGGCTGTCGTGCAGCCATTGGTTGCTGAAGGCGATGCTATGGAGGAAGCGCGCATTACGTTTTAAGAGTTTTTTGATTGCTCCCGGGTGGTAGGGATGCGTTCACGAAACGGCATCGGCGTGCGCTTGGCCGGATGCAGCAGCGGCAATCCCATCAAGCCTTCGACGCAGGTGTCGCTGTGATCGCCTCGCCCCGTCATGGGCTGCGGCGGGCTGCTGTATGCGTTGCATAGTGCAAGGCTGGTACACGGCGGTGGGCATCACGCCAGACCAGCCAAGCGTTTGCGTGGATAAGCGATACGCTGACGCCTCATACCGGCAGCAGCTTGGTCATGCCGACCATCAGCATCAGGTAGGACGGCACGATGGAATGAACTTTCCAGGCAGAACATGACCAGCACGCCCCGGATGGCCCCAGCTCACGACAAGCGTGAGCTGAGCACTGGTGTGCATCGTGTTCTACCTTGTGTAGCTGCGACGCTGGATGCGATAGGTCGTTGCAGGCGGAACGTTTCGATATGTGCGCCCGATCCTGACGGCCTCCAGATCGAGCGCATCGAGAATATGCGCCGGCACCGAGCATTTGAATCCATAGGTAAACAGATACAGCCGCCCGCCAGGCTTCAGCTGCAGGAAGGCGCCACGCAGAATCGCAGCCACCTGGTGTGCCGGCATGTTCAACAAGCCAAGACCGCAGACCACGGCATCGACGTACGCGCCATCGATGCGAGGCAGCGATTCAAGATCGCAGACATCCATCTGCAGCAAGCTTGCGCGCGGGAAGCGCTGCGTGAGCAAGGCAGAAAAGGTGGCGTTGTACTCGAGCAGAACGAGGTTCTTTTCCTGCACGCCTTTGTCGATCATCGCCTGGGTAAACACACCGGTCCCCGGCCCGAGTTCGAGAACCCGACCGGTACGCTCCGACAGCTCGGAGGTGATGATGGAGGCGAGGGCGCGTCCGGAGGGGAGTATCGCTGCAACGGAGCAGGGTGCGGTGATCCATTCGCGAAAAAACGACGTCATATACGAACGTGCCATCTATCCTCACAACGTTGAAAGAGTTCGGCCAAGCTGCATCGGCGCGCATCACTGCAGGATGCGCGATGGTGCAAAAACAAGGCTAAAGCAAGAGTCTGTCCTGAACCTCTTTTGGCTGCAGATCGGTGGTGATAGTTCAGGCTTTTATCAGCATTGGCGACGCAGTGACTCCAAGACATCGCTGCAATGCGGATGTCATGTGCAGAGCTTTTTTGAGTGATCGTTGAACCAGTGGATCCACTGAATGCAAGACGCGGCCGTTGTACAAACGGCGGCCGCAAACGGGTGAGATGATGGGCTGGACTGTCTCTTAATGCAGAATTAAACCGACTCGGGAATGCTATGCGCCCACTTTGCTCGCAGACCAGGACGATGCAGACCAGGACCCAATGAAGCTACTGCTTGTCGAGGATGACGTCATGCTGGGCGACACCATCTGCGATGGTGCGCGGCAGGGTGGTTGGGAGGTGGACCATGTGGTCGATGCACATGCGGCCAACGGGGTGCTGGTCGAGCATCCGTATTCTGCGGTGCTGCTGGATCTGGGGCTTCCTGGCGAATCCGGCCTATCGGTATTGCGCGGTATGCGTGCGCGCTGCGATGCCACGCCGGTGTTGATCCTCACCGCACGCGGCCAACTGAGCGAGCGCATTGTGGGTCTGGATGCAGGCGCCGACGACTATCTGGTCAAGCCGTTCCAGTTCGATGAGTTGTGGGCGCGGGTGCGCTCGGTGATCCGGCGCAGCCAGGGCAGTGTGGTGCCGATCTTCACCTACGGCGAGGTCAAGGTCGACCGTAGCCGCCGCGCGGTGAGCAAGGGCGGCGTAGATGTGGTGCTGAGTGCGCACGAGTACCGCACGTTGCTGGCACTGATCGAACGGCCCGGCCACGTGCTCACCCGCGACCGCTTGCAGGATCTGGTTTACGGGCCCTCCAGCGAGTTGGAAAGCAACACCATCGCGGTGTTCATCCATCAACTACGCCGCAAGCTGGGCGAAGACCTGATCAGAACCGTGCATGGCCTGGGCTATGTGGTGGGAAAGCCGGGCGCATGAGGCCCAGATCGATCACGGCGCAGCTGTTCCTGGTGATCGTCAGCGTGATCGCGGTGTGCTGGGTCGCGGTCATCGCCATCGTGCTCAGCCTGCTGTCGCTCAACCTGGAAAGCACCTGGGATGAAAAGCTCGAAGCCATCGCCACGCAGATGCTGATCACCATTCCGGCCAAGAGCAAATTCGACCGCAGGGCCGGCCCAGGTCTGCAATTGCCGGACAGCTTCACCAGTGCGCGCGAACAGTTGGTGTTTCAAGTCTGGATTGATCGCTCCAGGATGGTGGCGCGTACGCCCGGCGCGCCGGATTCGGCGCTGCAACCGTCCTTCACCGACGGGGCGGCAACCACCATCGTCAACGGCGCGCAGTGGCGCGTGTATGCCATTACCGACAAGACCGGCCGGGTGAGCGTGCAGGTCGGCAACCCGCAGAGTGTGGTAGATGCGGACATGCGGCACCAAGCCTGGCATGCGCTCGCACTGGCCACGTTTCTGGTGATCGTGGCGGGCGTGGTGATGTGGGTCGTGGTGCGGCGCTCGCTGCAGCCGGTCAGAGCGCTGGGCAGGGCCTTGTGGCACCGCAAGCAGTTCGACCTCACACCGTTGCCGCTGTCGAAACTTCCGCGCGAAATCCATGTGCTGGTCGCCTCGTTCAACCATATGCTTGAGCGGTTGGATGCGGCCATCGAAGGCGAGCGCCGGTTCATCGGCGATGCCGCGCATGAACTGCGTACGCCGCTGTCGGCCTTGCAGGCCCAGGCCGAGATCGCGCTGAGCGCCGAAGACGTGGACAGCAAGAATCGGGCGTTGGTGAAGTTGCTACGCGTGGCAAAGCGCAGCACGCGCCTGTCAGAGCAGTTGCTGGATCTGGCGCGATTGAATGCCGCCAGCAGCGCACCGATGCATGCGATCACCGAACTCAGCGTGCTGGTACAGCACGTGGCGCAGGAATTCGAGGTGCATGCCAGTCAGAACGCGCGCGCGCTGTATCTGGATATCCATAGCTGCAGCATCGCGTGCAATGTGGACGAAATCGGCATCCTGCTGCGCAATCTGGTCGACAACGCGATGCGCTACACGCCCGAAGGCGGCAACATCCTGGTCAGTTGCGGATACGTGGCCGATGCGGTGCGCGCAGACGGCAACCAGCACACCAACGACGACCGAAAGGTGTTTCTGCAGGTGGCCGACGACGGGCCGGGCGTGCCGGAGTCCGAGCGCGACACCATCTTTGTGCGCTTCTACCGCGTTGCCGGCACGCCTGTGCGCGGCAGCGGCATCGGGCTGTCATTGGTGGCCGGCATCGTGGATCTGCACCACGCAAGTATCGAGACCGGGCCGGGTTTGAGCGGGCGCGGCTTCAGCGTGCGGATCGTGTTTCCAGGGACGTCGAGTCGTGCGCCAAACGTTTGAGGCCGGCGCATCGGCAGCGTCATTGGCAGTGTCTGGGCGCTCGCTCTGGCGGCATAGACTGAACGGTGCGCTCCGCGCTGGGCACACGCTTAAACAATTCCGAAAATACCTAAAAATTCTTTAATGACCGCTTGAAACGATGGCGCTCAGCCACGGACCACTGGCGACCTGAGTTTCGATATCCATTTGCTCGCATCGTAAAAAGCGTACCCAACGCTGTCGGTGCATCGCGCCGGGCTGGCCTTGCGCAATGCCTCAGCAGAGCATGCAGCGTGTGCGCCGCAGGGCGAGACGTGCACCAGGCCATCGTGCAGGCCGATGTCATCTGCATGAACTTCCGCATCCTTCGAGTCGTGCGCTTGCACGCTTGCCATGTCGCTTATCTCAGGCCACCTGCCGTACACCGCGATGATCACTCAATCAACCAAGACACCATCCAACGCGCGCACTGCCGCCGACACGCAGAAAGGCGCACCGCGACGTCTGGCGCTTCCAGTGGCATGTTGCTTGCTGGCCGTTGCAGTCATCGCCGCCGGTTGGTGGTGGTCCGCGCGTGCGCAGCCCAAACGCGTGGATCTTCCGATCACAGCCTTGTCGGTGACGGCGGCGGTGCCGCGGCAGGTGGAATGGCCCAGCAGCCTGCAGGCGAGCGGCATCGTTGCGCCCTGGCAAGAGGCGGTGATCAGTTCGCAGAGCACTGGCTTGCGCATTGCCACGCTCAATGTGGCAGTCGGCGATGTGGTCAAAGCGGGCCAGCTGCTGGCCCGCTTCGATACCGCGACCTTGCTGGCCGCACGCGCAGAACTGAGTGCGGGCCTGGCCAAGGCGCAGGCGGCTGCCAGCCAGGCCGATACCAACCGCGGGCGTGCGTTGCGCGTGCAAATCGCAGGCGCGATGAGCGATCAGGAAGTGCAGCGTTACGTGACCGAGGCGGTGACAGCCAAGACCCAGATCGCGGTAGCGCGCGCGCAGCTGGATGCCAACCGCCTGCAGCTGCGGCAGGCCGAGATTCTGGCGCCCGACGATGGGCTCATCAGCGCGCAGAGCGCGACGCTGGGCGCAGTGGCCAATAGCGGGCAGGAGCTGTTCCGTCTGGTGCGCCAGGGCCGCCTGGAATGGCGCGGTGAATTCGGCCCCGAGCAGATTGCGCGGATCGCGGTGGGCCAGGAGGTCGGACTCAGGCTTCCCGATGGAAGCGCAGCGATGGCGCGCGTGCGCCAGATCGCGCCACTGCTGGATGCACGCTCGCGGCTCGGTCTGGTCTATGCGGACATCGACCCCGGTAGTCTGTTGCGCGGCGGCATGTACGTTGACGGTGCAGTTGCATTACCAGCCAGCCACGCCTTGGTAGTGCCGGCCTCGAGCGTGGTGGTGCGCGATGGCCGCAGCACCGTGTTCCGCCTGCTCGGCAGCGGCGGCCAATCCAAGGTGCGCGCGCAGCAGGTGGTGGTCGGGCGCCGGGTCGGTGCCGATGTCGAGATCCTCGAGCCGCTGGCGGTAGGCGAGCGCATCGTGGCGCAAGGCGCCGGGTTGCTGGCCGATGGCGACACCGTACTGGTCAAGTCGACACCGACCGGCGCGGTCGTCGGCCTGCAGCTGATTCCACGTGGGCCGCGATGAACTTTGCAACCTGGTCGCTGCGCAATCCGATCCCGGCGGTACTGTTGTTCCTGCTGCTGTCGCTGGCAGGGATGTATGGCTTCAAACAGTTGTCCATCCAGGCGTTGCCGGATCTGGAATTGCCCACCGTCAATGTCACGCTGACACAGCCGGGGGCTGCGCCTTCGCAGCTGGAAACCGAGGTGGCGCGCAAGGTCGAGGACTCGATCGCAACGGTCAGCGGCCTGCGTCATCTGCGCACCACCATCAGCGATGGACAGGTGCAGATCGTTGCCGAGTTCCATCTGGAAAAATCGCTGTCCGACGCCTTGATCGAAACCAAGGACGCGGTCGATCGGGTGCGTTCGACACTGCCGCCGGAACTGCTGCAACCGGCCGTCAGCGCGGTGACCGAGAACGCCACCCCGATCCTCACCTACGCGGTGACTTCGACAACGCTGGATGAAACCCAGCTGTCCTGGTATGTGGACGACAGCTTGACCAAGGCGCTGGCGAAAGTGCCAGGTGTGGGGCGCGTGCAACGCCTGGGCGGTGTGCAGCGCGAGATCCGGGTCGAAGTCGATCCGGTGCAGATGACCGCGCTCGGCGCCACTACCGCCGATGTGTCGCGTGCGCTGCAACAGATGCAGCAGGATTCTTCGGGCGGGCGCACGCAGGTGAGCGGCGCCGAGCAGTCGGTGCGCACCGTGGCGAGCGTGCGGCAAGCCGCGCAGTTGCCCGGGATGTGGATTGCGCTGAGCAACGGCGACAGCGTGCGCCTGGATCAGATCGCCACGGTGCGCGATACCTATGCCGAGCGCCGGCAGGCAGCGCTGCTGGATGGCGCGCCGGTGATCGGCTTCAGCATCTACCGCACCAAGGGCTTCGACGAAACCCGGATTGCCAAGGGTGTGACGCAGGCGCTGCAGCACCTGCAGCATACCGATCCGCATCTGCGCATCACCCCGGTCTCCGGCACGGTGGCCTATACGCAGGAACAGTTCGAAGGCTCGATGTCGATGCTCTACGAGGGCGCGCTGCTGGCGGTGCTGGTGGTGTGGCTGTTCCTGCGCGACTGGCGCGCCACCCTGATTGCCGCCTCGGCGCTGCCGCTGTCCATCCTGCCCGCGTTCGCGGTGATGTGGTGGCTGGACTACTCACTCAACACGCTCACCTTGCTGGCGTTGGCGGTGGTGGTCGGCATTCTGGTGGACGATGCCATTGTGGAGATCGAGAACATCGAACGCCACCGGCGCATGGGCAAGACCGCCTTTCAGGCCACCGCCGATGCGGTCAACGAAATCGCCTTGGTGGTGATGGCGACCACTGCGACGTTGGTGGTGGTGTTCGTGCCGACCACGTTGATGGGCGGCATCCCCGGATTGTTCTTCAAGCAGTTCGGTTGGACGGCGGTGATTGCGGTGGTGGCCTCGTTGATGGTGGCGCGCCTGATCACTCCGATCATGGCGGCCAAATTTCTGACCTCCCGTCCCACCGGTGATCCGGAACCGGCTACCGGCACACTGACCGCAGGCTACTTGCGGCTGGTGCAATGGAGCCTGCGCCATCGCGCGGCAACCCTGGGCGCGGCTGGCGTGTTTTTGCTGTGTTCGTTGGCATTGTTGCCACTGCTTGCCAAGGGACTGGTGCCACCGAGTGACCGCGGCTCTATCACCGTCATGGTGGAGCTCGGGCCGGAGAGCGACATCGATCAGACAAGGGTGATCACCGAGCGTGCGCGCAGGGCGGTGGGGCATATTGCCGGCGTCGGGGCGGTGTTCACCAGCATCGGCAGCAGCAGTGGCGGGCGTGATGCGCAGGTCTCGCAGGTGCGCAAGGCCGAGATGACGCTGGTGCTATCCGAGCGCAACGCGCGTGCGCCGCAAGCGGAGATCGAGCATGCGGTGCGGCGGGTATTGGTCAACGTCACCGGCGCACGCTTTACGGTGGGCGGCGTCGGGTCTGGCGAACGCTTGTCGATGATTCTGACCAGCGATTCGGAAGACGCACTCACCACCGCCGCGACTGCGTTCGCAGGCGAACTGCGTGCAGCGGGGTTAGCCGGCGTGCGCACCACCGCCAGCCTGGAACGGCCGGAAATCGTGGCACGTCCGATCGACAGCCAGGCCGCGCGCTACGGCGTGAGCAGCGCTGACATCAGCCAGACCTTGCGCACCGCCACCAGCGGCGATTTCGAACCGCAACTTGCCAAGCTCACGCTGGACAACCGGCAACTCAACATCCGCGTGCAGGTGCCCGATCGCATCCGTGCCGATCTCACGGCGCTGTCCAATCTGCGCGTGCAATCGCGCGATGGCCTGGTGCCGTTATCCAGTGTGGCGGTGCTGGCGATGGAAAGCGGCCCCAGCGAAATCAGTCGTTACGACCGGCAGCGCTATGTCACGGTGAGCGCCGATCTTGGCGAGCTGCCGTTGAGCGAGGCGCTGGCATTGGCCAATTCACGTGCGTCCATCCATCACTTGCCGGCGAACGTCTCGCTGATCCAGTCCGGCGATGCCGAAGTGGCGGCGGAGTTGTCGTCCGGCCTGGTGTTGGCGATCGTGATTGCGATCGCCTGCATGCTGTGCGTGCTGATCCTGCTGTTCAACGACTTCTTCCAGCCGCTGACAATTCTGTCGGCCATTCCGCTCTCGCTTGGCGGTGCCTTCGTCGCGCTGTTGCTGTTCGGCAGCGAGCTCGATGTGCCGTCGATGATCGGCCTGGTGATGTTGATGGGCATCGTCACCAAGAACTCGATCCTGTTGGTGGAATACGCGGTGATCGCATTACGCGACGGGACCAATGACGTGGACGCGGCCTTGATCGACGCCTGCCACAAGCGCGCCCGCCCGATCGTGATGACGACCGTGGCGATGATTGCCGGTATGTTGCCGATCGCACTTGGGTTCGGAGCCGATGCCAGTTTCCGCCAGCCGATGGCCATTGCGGTGATCGGCGGGTTGATCAGTTCGACGGTGTTGTGTCTGGTCGTGGTCCCGGCGGTGTTCAGCTGCATCTATGCGTTCGAGGCGTGGTTGCATCGCCGTTGGCGCGGTGTGTTTGGCGCGCGGGTCGATGCGGACGCCGTAGCTGATTCGGCGAATCCGCAAGGCCAGGGCTGATCTGCCTTGAACGTAGCGCAGCGCAGGCGGCGCACCGCAGATGTGGCGCTTATCGCGACAAACAACACCCCTTAATACAGCGACCGAACACCTCTTTGGTGCGGTGCCCTGATCGCTTGCGGGACCGTGTGGCGGCAGGGATGCCGCCACACGGTCCCGCAAGCGATGGATTCACGGCGTGTCCCGTGAGCGGTGAGGACACCGTGCCCTCGGCTGACCAGCTGACGGCGGCTTGCTACGGTTTGTCAGTCGCTCCAAGACAACGGAAACGCTCAGCCGCAATAAATCGCAGTGATGTTGTTGTTCGGGCCGGTCTCGACAGTGAGGTGATCGCCACCGCTTTCGCTGGCGCCCTGGGCCGGATCGGCCAGGCCGCTGGCGGTGGTGCCGCCGGTGGCACGTTCGCCACGACGCACGCTGACCTGCAGGCTGTCGCTGTCCACGCGCGCACGTTCGATGGTCTGTGCCGCCGCGGCCAGGCCCACCGCGCCACGCACCTTGTCGATATGGCACTGGCCGGAGATGACCCCGTCGATGGGCTGCACCTGCACGAGCTGGTTGGAGGCACAGGCCGAGAGCAGCAACACGGCAGCGAGCGGGGCGAGGGTGCGAATCATCGAGGAGCTCCAGCGGAAGAATGCCGCAAGCGTGAAGAAAGCGTTGTTGGCGTGGCATGAAGACTTCCGGCCGCACGCATCGCGATGCCAGGCGTGGCATGCCCTGCCGCGGTCCGGGACGCAGGGCTGAGGCCCTCTTGCGTGACGCAGATGGTTCAGTAGCTTGCGATTACTTCTAAATATGGACGACTCCACTACAAATCTTCCGGCTAGTCGATCAATGGGCGCGTCTCTACTCTTTGCATCACCGGGGCAGCTTGCTCCACCACCGCAAAGGGATCCGTCATGAACGCACAACTGGCCACCGTCTACGCCGACCAGCAGCCGCAGCGCGAGCCCGGCGCGCAGGCCATTGCCCCGCCGCGTCCGGTGGTGTTTCGCACCCACGGCACCACCCGCGGTCCGATCACCCGGTTGATGAGCCCGGGCGACCTGGGCCAGCTGGTCAAGCCGTTCGTGTTCCTGGACCTGTTCACCGTCAAGCCGTCGATCGGTGGCGCGCCGATGGGCATGCATCCGCATTCGGGCATCGCCACGCTGACCTATCTGATGGAAGGCGAAGTCGGCTACGAAGACAGCACCGGCAAGCAGGGCACCCTGCCCACCGGCGGTGTGGAATGGATGCGCGCCGGCAATGGCGTCTGGCACGACGGTGTGCCGGTGGGCCAGTCCTCGGCCAAGGGCTTTCAGCTGTGGGTTGCGCTGCCGGCGGCCGAAGAAAACGCCCCGGCGCAGAGCCTGTATCTGTCGCCCGACGATGTGCCGGTGGCCGGCCCGGTGCGGGTGCTGCTGGGCCGCTACGGTGCGCTGGAAAGCAGGATCCCGGCACCGGCCGACATGACCTACCTGAGCGTGCAGCTGCAAGATGGCGAGCGCTGGCGCTATGTGCCGCCGGCCGGACACACCGTGGCCTGGATCGCAGTGCATGGTGGCCAGCTGGAAGCGGCCGAGACCATCGGCAGTGGCCAGATGGCGGTGTTCAAGGATGCCGAGCAGGCGATCGAGGTGGTGTCGGTAGGTGCGAGCTCCTTTGTGCTGGGCTCGGCGGTCAAGCATCCGCATGAGCTGGTGATGGGCCACTACTCGGTGCACACCAGCAAGGCCGCACTGGCGCAAGGCGAGGCGGAGATCCGCCGCATCGGCGAGCAGTTGCGCGCTCAGGGCCGTCTGGCCTGAGTCTGCGGCGGGCGCTGCACACGCCCGCCCAGTGTTTTTCGCCTACGCCTTGTCTGCCTGCCTGCGCGATGCAGTACCGAGAAGCACTACAGCACCGACAAGCGCAACGCACACGCGCAGACCGGTAGCAGGGCAACCGGCAGCGCACCCTCATGTATTTCACCCGCCGACACGCACACGTGTGCGTGCTCGGTCGCATCTCCAACGTCGTGGCAGTGCCACGCACCCCCACACAATCAGAGGCTTCATCATGAAACTGCTCCATCTCGATTCCAGCATCCTCGGTGGTTATTCGGCCAGCCGTCAGCTGTCGGCGGCCACGGTCGCCAAGTTGCAGTCCGGCCACAGCGATGTCGCAGTGACTTACCGCGATCTGTCCGCCGAGCCGCTGGCGCATCTGTCCGGCGCGCATCTGGCGGCCCAGCAGAATCCCACCGGCGACCAGAGCCCGGAACTGGCGGCCGAACTGGCCACCAGTGCAACGGTGCTGCAGGAATTTCTGGACGCCGACACCGTGGTGATCGGTGTGGCGCTGTACAACTTCACCATCCCGACCCAGCTCAAGGCGTGGATCGATCGCGTGCTGGTGGCCGGCAAGACCTTCCGCTACAACGCGCAAGGCGTGCCCGAGGGGCTGGCCGGCAACAAGCGGGTGATTCTGCTGGTGGCGCGTGGCGGCTTCTATGGCGCCGGCTCGCCGATGGCGTCGCTGGAGCATGCCGAAACCTACATGCGCACCGCGCTGGGCTTTGTTGGCGTGCACGCGCCGGAAGTGATCGTGGCCGAAGGCCTGGCCACTGGCGCAGACGCCCGCCAGGCGGGTATCGCCAGCGCCCAGCAGCAGATCGATGCGCTTGCTGCCTGAGTGGCGTCGCGGCTGAGGCGTGTCCAGCGGCATGAACTGCGCTGGTTTGCCCGGTGCCGATCATTCAAACGTGGCGAGACTGCATCGAGCGGACAGCGTGCCGCTCGATGCAATGCGTTATCACGACAATCACCGCACGCCGGGCATCGCGGCGCTGTTTGCCAAGCCAGCCACTTCTTTGCATTCAGGCCCATTCAATCGCGTCGTCACGGCCCGAATAAACGCCGAGACCGCACGTGGCTGATGGTGTCGGCTCGGGTAGAGCGCGTACAGGCTCTGGCCCTTGCGTTGAAAATCCGGCAGCACCACGGTCAGGCGGCCTTCGTCGATATCCGGCCAGGTGAGTGCCTGCGGCAACAAGGCGATTCCGAGCCCGGCCACCGCCGCAAGCCGCAGCGCGCGGGCGGTGGTGGCGGCCATGCGCGCCTGCACCTGGACGTCTTCGGCAAGCCCGGACGGGCCGACCAGCGTCCAGGTGGCATAGCCGCTTGGATGCGGAAAACTGATGCAGTCGTGCTGCGGCAAGTCGTCCAGCCGCAACGGCCTGCCGCGCGCCTGCAGGTAGCCGGGGCTGGCCACCAGTACATCGTTGGTGTCGGCCAGGATCTGGCGGCCGACATAGCCCAGATCCGTCACCACACCGCCGCGGAAGGCCACATCGATACGCTCGGCGATCAGGTCGGCCTTGCCATCGCTGAGCACGAATTCCAGGCGCACGCGCGGATGCGCGGCGAGAAATTCGCCGACCCATTCGACGCGAAAAAAATCCAGAAAATCCGCTGGCGCCGCCACGCGCACCAAACCGGCTGCTTCGTCGCCACCGGCCACCAGGCTCTGCCCGGCCGAGGTCAGCCCGTCTACCGCATCGGCGCAACGTTCAAAGAATGCTTGCCCGGCGTCGGTGAGGGTGAGCTTGCGGGTGGAGCGCTGCATCAGGCGCGTGTCCAGTTGCGCCTCCAGCTGTTGCACGCGCCGGCTCACGCTGTTGGGTGCAGTGCCCAGCCTGCGCGCGGCTTCGGCAAAGCTGCCGCTACGCACGACCTGCACATACAACGCGATGTCATTGAGATCGATCACCGGCGGCCTTGGCGCGTGTAAACGCGGAGTCTAAGCGTGGCGACTGCGCGTCGTCGATCATGGCGGCGTCGAGTGCTGTCTGCGGTAATCAGGTGCACCGGCAGTAAAGCGCGTCATGCCTGCGGATTTGCTGCAGGGCCCTTGCCCGCCCACCGTCGCGGGACACGCCGCAAGTACGTCCGTGTAGGCTCTTACGCGGCATCCATGCCGCGTAAGGTCCCACGACGGTGGGCGGGCAAGGACCAGTGGAGATGGTCGGTGTGCATGTTTTCAAGCAGCCGACCAACTTTCTGGTGCGGTGTCCTCGCCGATTGCGGGCCCATGTGGCGGCATGGATGCCGCCACTGAGCCTCCAGGGACGGATTCACGGCGTGTCCCGCGAGCGGTGAGGGCACCGCGCCCTCGACTAGCTCAGCTTTTGACTGTATCCAGACGCCTCTACGACTCAAATCGGTGTCCGCGCGCTTATTGCGTGCGCGTCAGCCCGTGGCGGTGCAGCAGCTGCCGCAGGCGACGCTGCACGCGCTGCAGATCGGCGTCGGCCGCTTCATCGAGAATGTCTTTGGCCAAGGCATCGAATTGCGGCCAGAACTGGCTGGGGTCGCGTACCCGCTGCGGCCACACCGACAACATCTTGCCCAGGTCGGAGAGCTGGTGATTGGTGTGGGTGCGTGTGCGCATGCTCATGTCGCGTCTCCCGGCCAGTCCAGGGCGACAGCGTGGACCGCACCGTCGTCAATCAGAGTGAAAGCAAGCTCGGCTTGCATCACTCCATCGATCTCCAACCGGGCTTCGACACCGGGGCGCTGGGTGACGTCGATGACGTAGGTACTGCTGCCGAAGCGATAGCGCAGCTGGTACTCCGGCCAGCTGGCCGGGATGCACGGCACGATGCGCATGCGCTCGCCATGGCGTTGCAGGCCGAGTAGCGATTCGGTCAGCAGCCGGTACATCCAGCCGGCCGCGCCGGTGTACCAGCTCCAGCCGCCGCGGCCGGCGTGTGGCGCCACCGCATAGACATCGGCCGCCAGCACATAGGGTTCGGCCTTGTAGCGCTGCACGCCTGCCGCGGCGCGGGCGTGGTGGATCGGGTTGATCATGCCGGCCAGTTGCCAGGCCCGCGCGCTGTCGCCCAGATGCGCGAAGGCCATCGTCGCCCACACCGCGGCATGCGTGTACTGGCCGCCGTTTTCGCGCACGCCGGGCACATAACCACGGATATAGCCGGGATCGTGTTCGGTGTGATCGAACGGCGGCACCAGCAGCTTGACGATGCCGGTCTCGGCATCCACCAGTTGCTGACGCATCGCCTCCATCGCCTGTGCACTGCGCGCCGGGTCCATCGCGCCGGACAACACTGCCCAACTCTGCGATAGCGAATCGATGCGGCATTCGTCCGAATCGCTCGAGCCCAGCGGTGTGCCGTCGTCGAACCAGGCACGCCGGTACCAGCGTCCATCCCAGGCATGCTGTTCCAGCGCGGTGCGCAAGGCGTGTGCATGCGCACGGCAGGTCGCTGCGAATGCGCCATCGTCGCGCTGCACCGCCACGTCTGCGAACCGCAGCAGTGTGTCGTAAAGGAAAAAGCCCAGCCACACGCTCTCGCCCTTGCCGTCCTTGCCGACCCGGTTCATGCCGTCGTTCCAGTCGCCGCTGCCGATCAGTGGCAGGCCGCGTTCGCCCAGGCGTGCCATGCCGCGTTGCAGGGCGAGCACGCCGTGCGCGTACAGCGACTGCACGTTGCCAGTGATGTGGGGCAGGTCGTAATACGATTCTTCCTCGGGCTTGAGTGCGCGCCCGTCGATAAAGCTGACGCGCTCGTCGAGCACGCTGGCGTCGTTGGTGACGTCCAGATAGCGGCACAGCGCCTGCGGCAACCACAGAAAATCGTCCGAGCACTGCGTGCGCACGCCGCGGTCTTGCGGCGGGTGCCACCAATGCTGCACATCGCCCTGCACGAACTGATGCGCGGCGCAGCGCAGCAGGTGGGCGCGGGTGAGCGCCGGCTGCGCGTGCACCATCGCCATGCTGTCCTGCAGCTGGTCGCGGAAGCCATACGCGCCACCGGACTGGTAATAACCGCTGCGTGCCAGGAAGCGGCAGGCGATGGTCTGGTAGAGCAGCCAGCCATTGGCCAGCAGATCCACCGCCGGGTCGGGTGTGGTCACCTGCACGGTGCCCAGAATCTGCTGCCAGTGTGCGCGCACTGCCAGCAGTGCGGTGTGCGCTGCGGCAACGCCACGACTCTGGCGCGCCAGTGTCAGTGCGCTCTCGCGATCGACCGCGGCGCCCAGGCGGAATACCGTTTCGAAGCTTTGTTCGGCTGCCAGCGTCACAGGGATCTGGATCGCCGCGCATGGGTCCAGGCCGGCACCCACGCGCCCGGACAAACGCTGCCGCGTGAGCGCGGCAGGTGCGGCCAGGCTGCCATTGCGCCCGAGGAATTCATTGCGGTCGGCGGTGATGCTGCGGTTGGGTGCATCGGCATCGAAGAACGCCACGCGGCCGTCGAACTCGGTGTTGTACGGGTTGCGCGCGGTGAGCACGCTGCTGCCCAGGTCGACCTCGCTGACCACATGCAGTTGCGAGCGCGTGCGGATGTCGCCCAGCACCCATTCCACGTAGCCGGTGACGCTGAGCCGGCGTGGACGGCCGGAAAGATTCTTCAGCCGCAGATGGCTGAACTTGATCGGCCGCTCCACATCCACGAACACCCACAGCTCGGTGCCGATGCCGTGTTCGATATGGCTGTAGACGCTGTAGCCGAAGCCGTGGCGCACCGTGTAGCGGCCACTGCCGCGGCATGGCAGCGCCATCGGCGACCACACCTGCCCGGTGTCTTCGTCGCGCAGGTAGAACGCCTCGCTGGAGGCATCGCCGACCGGGTCGTTATGCCATGGCGTGAGCCGGAATTCGTGCGCGTTTTCGGCCCAGCTATAGCCGGGGCTGCTGTCGCTGACCACGCTGCCGAACTGCGCATTGGCCATCACGTTGCACCACGGCGCTGGTGTTGCGACGCCTTCGTCCAGGGTGATGCGGTATTCGCGGCCGTCGGCGGCGAAGGCCCCCAGGCCGTTGTCGAACAGCATCGGCTCTTCGGCGGCAGCCTGCAGGGTCTTGTCCAGGTAGGCGGCATGCGTGCTGGCCAATTCATCGGCGCTGTCCGGTTGCCGGATCGGCTCCAGCAACGGCGGGTGCGCACGCGCGCTGGGGTGGCGCTGCAGTTGCGCATCCAGCGTGCCGTTGGCATCGCTCAGAATCGCCCGTGCCACGGTCTGCAGCAGCACGCGGTCTTCCTGCGAGATGTGTTCGATGGCGCGCACGAAGATGCCGCCGGGGCGGTCGAGCACATTGGCCTCGGGGTCGGCGGCGATCAGGCCCAGGATGGCGTCCTGCAATTGCTGGCGATAGCCGGCCTGGCTTTCGTTCCAGATCACCAGATCCGCACGCAGGCCTTTCAGGCGCCAGTACGCGTGCGCCTGCACCAGCTGGCGCACCAGGTCCAGATTGTCCGGGTCGGTGATGCGCAACAGCACGATCGGCAGGTCGCCGGAGATGGCATGACTCCACAGTGCCGACTGACCACGATGGTTGTGCAGCAACACCTCGTTGTCGGCGCGCAGTTGCGGGTCGACGAACAGCACGCGTGCGGCCAGCCGCTCGTAGAGCATGGCGTCTTCCAGCGAGGCGTTGATCTGCCGGCGGATGACCTGGCTCTGGGTCAGCGCCAGATCGAACACGCGGTCGGCCAGACGGCGGTCGCGGTACTTGTCGATCAAGGCGGTGCAGGCCTCGCGTTGGGTGCCGACGCCGTAGACCATGTCCACCTGCGCCTGTTGATCCGGCGCCAGCGAAATGCGGCAGCGGATCGCCACGATCGGGTCCAGCACCGAGCCGGCCGCGCCGGACAGGCTGGCGTGCGCGTGTGCGTGCAAGGCCAGCGGATTGCGGGTGCTGCGCCCGCGCCCGACGAATGCGGCGCGGTCGGTCTCATAGGAGATCGTCGCCACATCGGCATCGTGTACTGCCACCAGATGCAGCATCCACGGCTGCGCTTCGTCGTGCCCGCGCGGGCGCCGCGTGCACAACAGCGCCTGTTTGTCGGCCAGGATTTCGGTCTGCACGAACAGATTGCTGAAAGCCGGATGCGCCTCGTCGGCCTGCGCCGGTGCCAGCACCACTTCGGCGTAGGTGGTGATTTCGATCACCCGCGTCTGCCGCGACCGGTTGCGGATGCGCAGCCGGCGCAGCTCCACATCGTCCTCGGCTGAAATGGCGATTTCCAGATGGCTGTCGTAGCGCTGGTGGCTGCCCTTGAACTCGGCCTTGGCGTCGGAAAAGATCGCTTCGTAACGCTCCACCGGCACGCAGGTCGGTTGATGCGCGGCCGACCACACCGCGCCGCTGTCCACATCGCGCAGATAGCAGAACGTGCCCCAGTGGTCGCGGGTGCCGTCTTCGCGCCAACGCGTCACCGCCATGTCGCGCGCGCGGCTGTAGCCGCCACCGGCCGAGGTCAGCATGCCGTGGTAACGCCCGTTGGAGAGCAGTTGCAACGCCGGCTGCGGCAGGTTGGGGTCGCGATGGATACGCAACGCCATACCCGCCTCGGTGGCCACCGGGCGCTCGGCTGCTTCGACCAGGCCTTTGACGTAGACGCCGGCACGCGGTGCGCGCTCCTGCAACAGCAATAACGTGGCCTGGAATTGCGGGTCGGCGACAAAGCGTTTTTGCATCGGCGCATCGCGCAACACGTGGTCCAGCGCCAGCAGCGCCATGCCCTGGTGATGCGACATGAACGAGCGCACCAGCGCGTGTTGTTCGCCACGCGGCACGCGCGAGGGCGTGTAGTCGATCGCTTCGTACAAGCCGAAACGCCCGTCGAATCCCAGCGTCTGCAGCTGCTGCAGATTGCGGCAGGCCGCATCCGGTTCGACCATCAATGCCATCGCGCTGGCATACGGGGCGATCACCAGATCCTGGCCCAGCCCGCGCTTGAGCCCGAGCCCGGGCACACCGAAGGCGCGGTACTGATAATTGCGCCGCGTATCGACCGTGTTGTAGCCCGATTCGGAGACGCCCCACGGCACCGCGCGCGCCGCGCCATAGCGGATCTGCGCCTGCACCGCGCCGCGCATCGAGCGGCTCAGCAGTGTCTGCGGGTAGCTGGGCATCACCAGATCCGGCATCAGGTATTCGAACATCGAGCCGCTCCACGACAGCAGCGTTGGCTCGGCGCCGGTATCGGTGAGCGTGCGCCCGAGCGCGAACCAGCTCTCCTGCGGCAGCTTGCCCTGGGCGATTGCCACGAAGATGCCTAAGCGTGCCTCGGAAGCGAGCAGATCGTAACGGCCGCTATCCAGACGATGGTCGTCGACGTTGTACCCAATCGAGAGCAACTGCTGGGCGGGG
Source organism: Xanthomonas sp. NCPPB 3959 (assembly GCF_056675575.1). Taxonomy (NCBI): domain Bacteria; kingdom Pseudomonadati; phylum Pseudomonadota; class Gammaproteobacteria; order Lysobacterales; family Lysobacteraceae; genus Xanthomonas; species Xanthomonas sp. NCPPB 3959. The sequence goes on along the minus strand of NZ_JBWWVR010000010.1, from coordinate 29,849 downwards.
CTATAGAGGAAGTCGTAGTCCATCTGCGCCAGTTGCCCGGCGATATGCGCAAGCCGTTGCAGCTCCAGCACGCGCTTGGCGGCCCAGGTCTGCACGCTCGGTGCGTTGCTGCCGTTGGCGAGCTGGCGCAGCGTGACGACTGCATCGCCGGGATGTTCTGCCGGGTGTGGATCGGTGCTGGCAAGCGCCGGTGCGCAATGGCCCAATTCGGCCAACGCCGCCTCGCAACTGCTCACCAGGCGTTGCGGCCACGGTTCCTCGTCCTCGTCCTCGCCACCGCTCGGCATCGAGGCCAGGATGGTGTGGCTCTGCGCCAGCAGCAGGCGCAGCGCTTCATCGGCCTGCTGCTGGCTTGGCGTGGGTTGGTTGCGGATCGCCTGCACGCTGTGCGTCATGGCGCTCAGTGCGGCGGTGGCGGCGTCGCTGCGCGGCTGCGCCTGCAGGGTGAGCACGCTCAGGGTATCGGCCAGCCCATCGAACACCGCCATCGAGACGGCCGGCGCATCCACCAGCGCCAGCAGCCCTTGCCGCAGCGTCAACAGATGCCCGACCAGGTTGCCGCTGTCGACGGTGGAGACGTAACGCGGCACCAGCGGCACCAGCGTCTCGGTGTCGTACCAGTTGTAGAAATGGCCGCGATAACGCGGCAGCGCTTCCAGCGTGGTCAGCGTATTGGCCACGCGGCTCATCACGCCGGCCACCGTCAGGTAGCCCAGATCGTAGGCCGCCAGATTGGCCAGCAGGCCTAGCCCGATATTGGTCGGCGAGGTGCGGTTGGCCACCACCGTGACCGGGTATTCCTGCACGTTGTCCGGCGGCAGCCAGTGGTGTTGCGCAGTGCAATGGCTTTCGAAAAACGCCCAGGTGCGCCGCGACAATCCGCCAAGGAAATCGCGTTGTTCCTGCGACAGCTGCGCCACCGGCGCGGCGGGCTGCTCGCCCAGCCAGGCCATCAGCCACGGCGCGCCCATCCACGCCAGCCCCAGCGGCAGCGCCGTCCACAACGCCAACGGTGCCCACCATGTCACTGCGGCGACCACCAGCGCCGCACTGCAGGCGGCGCCGGCCATCAGCTGTTGTTCGGCATTGCCGCTGCGCGCGCTGCGCTCCACTTCGCTGGACGGTGCCCACTGCAGCAGGTGGCGCTGGGTGATCGACATCCGCACCAGCGTGCGCGCGATGGCCGCCAGCTGCAGCCCCGCCTCGAACGGCAGGCAGGCCAGCACCACGCCGGTGCGCAGCAGGTGCTGACGCAGCCCCATCCCGACCTGGCGCGCGTGATGACGCAACCCCAAACCCTCGGGCGGATGCGCCAGCGCATACACCGCCGAACACAGACCCGGCAATAGCCACAACACCAGCAGCCATAGCGTCCAGCGTAAGGGAGTGGGCGAGCACAGCCAGCCGATCAGCAACAATGCAAACGCCGCCGGGGCCACCAGGCTGCGGCGCAGGTTGTCCAGCAGCTTGCCGCGCGACAACCACGACAACGGATTGCGCGCGCGCCGGCCACCGCGGTCGGGCACCCACGGCAGCAGCCACGGCAACAACTGCCAGTCGCCACGCACCCAGCGCGCGCGGCGCTTGGCATCGGTGGCGTAGCGCTGCGGGTGGCGCTCGTACAGACGCACGTCGCTGAGCAACCCGGCGCGCACATAGCAGCCTTCCAGCAGGTCATGGCTGAGCACGCGGTTGTCGGGGAAGCGGCCGGCCAGCACCTGCTCGAAGGTGGCCACCGCATAGATGCCCTTGCCGATGAAGGAGCCTTCGCCGAACAGATCCTGATACACGTCCGACACCACGCGGGTGTACGGGTCGATGCCCGGCTCGATGCCGAACATGCGCGCAAAGCGCGATTCGCCGCCCTCGCTCATGCCGGTGCCCAGGCCGGGCTGCAGGATGCCGTAACCGGCCTCGACGATCTGCCCGGCCGCATCCATGCGCGGCACATTCAACGGATGCGACATCGCCCCGACCAGCGCGCGTGCCGCATCGCGCGGCAGGTGGGTGTCGCTATCGAGCGTGATCACATAGCGCACCTGCACCAGCGCGGCGACATCGCCTTGCACCTGCAGGAATTCGTGGGCTGCCTGCAGCGGCGCATCGCCCGCGCACAACAGGCGGTTGAGCGCTTCCAGCTTGCCGCGCTTGCGCTCTGCGCCCATCCAGCAGCCTTCGCCCGCGTTCCACTGGCGTGCGCGATGCAGCAGGAAGAAGCGATCGCCGTGCGCATCGGCATAGGCCGCGTTGAGCCGGTGGATGTGCTGCGCCGCATGCGCCACCAATGCCATGTCGCCAGGCAACAGCGCTTGCGCGGCATCGAGAAAATCGGTGAGCAGTGCGAAGTACAGCTGTTCGTCGCGGTTGGCCAGGTAATGCACCTCCAACGCGTCGACCAGCTCGTCGATGGCCTCGGGGCTGGCCAGCATGCTCGGCATCACCACCAGCGTGCGGCAATCGGGTGGAATGCCCAGGCTCAGGTCCATGCGTGGCAACGGATGCGGGCGCACCCATAGCGTGGCCACCCAGTTGACCAGGGCGATGCCCAACTCGCTGGCGGCCAGCAGCGCGATGCCGGCGGTGATCCACCACAGCGCCGGCGGCAATGCGCTCACGCCCTGCAGCAATACACCGCTCCACAGCACGGCGATCACGGCGATCGGCAGCAGGTACACCGGCAGCGCAACGCGTCGCGCGCGTGGGCGTGGTGGTTTCGGTGGTTTCGGTGTGCCGGGTGCGGCTGGGTCGCGCAGCGCGCTCCGCAGCAGCGGCAATCCGGTATCCACCAGGTAGTAGCCCACGTGGCTGGCTACCGGTGCATCGGAGCCCGGCTGCGCGGCCAGGCGCAGGACGCACTCGGCCACCGCAGGCTCGTCGCGGTCCAGGCGCTGCGCCAGATGCTCCACCACATGCCGGTAGCTATCGCGGGTGTGGAAATCCATGCGTGCGTAGACGTCGGCCGGATCCTTGCGCAGGATCTGCTCTACCACGCTCATGGCCTCGACGAAGTCGCGCCAATCCATCTGGTCCAGAAACCGCAGGCTGCCGATGCTGTTGCTGATCGCCACCTGTTCGGCGGCCTGGCGTTGGCTCTCGGCATGCACCAGGCCTTCCACACTGTGGCCTTCGCTTGCCAGCCATTGCTCCACCCAGGCGCTGGCCATCGACAACACCGGCCCGCGGCCCTGGATGCCGCGCGTCAACTCGGCCACGAACGCACCGGTGGCCGGCGGCTGCGAGCGCGCCATATCGGCCACCACCACCACCACGTCCTTGGGTTGCGCCGCCGCCGTGGCGTTGAGCAACGCGGCCCAATGCGCGGCCAGGCGGGTGTCGCGGCCATCGTGCATGATGTCTTCGGCAATGCGGCGCAGGTTGTCGATCAGCGCCAGCCGTAACATGATCGGAATCGCCCACAGCTCGCCGAGTTTGAGTGGCGCCACCTGTTGATAGGCTGCAATGAAACGGCTCAGCGTGATCGTATCCACGCGCCCGTCGCCATGCGCCACCACCTCCAGGCCCAGCTCGTAGACGCGCGGCAGGCCAACCGAGGTGGGCGTGCGCAGACGCGGCAATTGCCGGCTGTAACCGGGCGGAAGATGTTGACGCGCCAGGCGCATCTGTTCTTCGACCAGATAATAGTTGTCCAGCAACCACTCGCCGGCCGGATGCAGGCGCAAGCCATCGGCCGACATTTCGGTCAATCGCGCTGCGGCCGTGCCGAGTGCGCGTTCGTTGAACTTGAGTTGCGACAACAGCAGTTCGCGGGTTGGCCCGGTGTAGAGCACATGCGCCTGTGCCAGGCTGTGCCCCAGCGCCTCCATCTGCTCGTCGCCAAACAAGGCGGCGCCTTCAGGCACTGCATCCCGCACCGACGGATGCTGCAGGGTTGCTGCTGGTTGGGTAATCGACTGCCACCAGAGAGAAAACGCAGAAGCCTTCCGCTGTGGCGGCATGGAGACATAACCTGTGCAGCATAAGAGCCGCTAGAGGCGACGATCATGCGCGCTTGCCCTGCGTGGCATGTGAAGGCAGCAATGCGGACGCGTTGCAGTCGTTCGCTGATCGACGCACGCCTCACGCGCGCTGCGCGCCGAGATGGGTGATGGAAGACCGCACGCCTGCGTTCACCCAGGCGGCGCAAAAAGCTGTGTACTGGCGACGATGATCGCCGGTTGAAGATGCGGCCAGTGCTGCAGCTGCGATTCGTTTTTCGCGCCGGTGGTTCTGCGGCAACCGCACGCAACACGCCACAATGCCGCAGCCTGCGCGGCTGCCGATGGGATAACGAACATGTCGCTGAACACCGCCCTTTTCACCCGCAAGGTGTGCCACGCATGATGTCGACACGCAGGATCTCGATAAGCACGATCTCGATAAGCACAACAGTGCTGTGCTGCCTGTTGGTGTGCCAGCTGATGCTCGACAGCGCAGCGGCGGCCCAACCGACGCACGCCACGCTGACAGTTGCCGGATTGGAGCAGCCCGCGCAGATCCGCGTGGATCGCTGGGGCGTGGCGCACATCTATGCCAGGACCGACAACGATGCGTTTTTCGTGCAGGGCTTCAACGTCGCACGCGACCGCCTGTTTCAGCTGGATCTGCTGCGCCGCAAGGGGCTTGGTCACTTGTCGGCGGCGTTCGGGCCTGCCTATGTGCAGCAGGATCGCGCCGCGCGGCTGTTTCTGTATCGCGGCAGCATGGCCGAGGAGTGGAACAGTTACGGGCCCGACGCGCAGCGCGATGTGACGCGCTTCGTTGCCGGCATCAATGCCTACATCGATTGGTTGGGCGCCCATCCGCACGCGCTGCCGTATGAATTCCGCACGTTCGCGTATCGCCCGGAAAAATGGGCGCCGGACGATGTGCTGCGCATCCGCACCACCGGCTTGAGCCGTAACGTCAAAAGCGAAGTGGCGCGTGCAAAGGTCGCGTGCAAGGCCTCGCTTGCCGTCGATGCAGTGCGCCAGAAGTTGCAACCGGCCTGGACCACCCGCGTGCCCGAGGGGCTGGATCCTTGCCTTCCGGATGACGTCTTGAAGGTCTACGAACTGGCCACGCAAAGCCCCAGGCTCAGCGCCGACACGCACGTGGCCGACGCGCAGACAACGCCACTGCGTCCAGGCGAGGACGCCTTTGCCGAAGGCAGCAACAACTGGGTCATCGCACCGCAAAAATCGGCCACCGGCCACGCGGTGCTGGCTGACGACCCGCATCGTGCGTACAGCGTTCCCAGCCTGCGCTATTTCGTGCATCTCAACAGCCCGGGGCTGGACGTCATCGGTGCCGGTGAGCCGACTGCACCCGGTATCGCGATCGGCCACAACCAGCGCAGTGCGTTCGGGCTGACCATCTTCAACATCGATCAGGAGGACCTGTACGTCTACCGCCTGAATCCGGCCGACAACGCGTCGTATTGGTACAACGGCAAGTGGGAGCCGCTACATACCGAACCCGCCTCCATCGCGGTGCGCGATACCGCGGCGGTCACCGAGCAGCTGCAATTCACCCGCCACGGGCCGGTGATCTACATCGATGCAGACAAGCACATCGCCTATGCGATCCGCTCGGTGTGGAGCCAACCGGGCACGGCGCCCTACCTGGGGTCTTTGCGTTATCTCAGGGCGGACTCGTTTGAACAATTCAAGGACGCACTCGCACATTGGGGCGCGCCGTCGGTGAATCAGGTCTACGCAGACGTCAAGGGCAACATCGGTTGGGCCACTGCCGGCATGACGCCGCGCCGCGTGCAGTCCGACGGCTTGCTGCCGGTGCCTGGCGACGGCCGCGACGAGTGGAACGGTTTCTGGAACGCCGATGTCCTGCCGTCATCGAAGAATCCCGCAGCAGGCTTCATCACCACCTCCAACGAAATGAATCTGCCTGCCGGCTACCCATATGCGCAGCGCAAGATCGGTTTCGAATGGGCCAACGACGCGCGGCATGCGCGCATTACCCAGGTGCTGTCGCAGCTGCCAACGGTGAGCGTGCAGGATTCGGAAAAACTGCAGAACGATCAGGTGTCGTTGCTGGCGCAGCGGCTGGTCGCGCTGATCCAGCCGCTGCACGCGCAAGATGCCGCCACCACGGCGGCGCTTGAGTTGCTCAAACCCTGGGACGGCACGGTGAGCGCCACCTCCGCTGCCGCCGCGTTGGAAGAAGTGTGGTTCAGCCGCTATCTCGGTGATGCCTACAAGGCGCTGGTGCTGCGCCCCTCCGAGGCGGCCACCTTCGGCATGCCGGATGCGGCGGTGTTGATGCAGGCACTGGAACACCCCGGCGCCGCGTTCGGCCCCGCACCGGCCGCACGCCGCGATCAACTGCTGCTGGAGTCGCTACGCAGCGCCTATCAATCGCTGGTCGACCTGCACGGGCCGGATCCTGCGCAATGGCCGTGGGGCAAGCTGCATACCAACAAGGTCACACATGCCATGAGCACGGCGGTAGGCACCGATCACGCGCTGCTGGACGTGGGCCCGTTCGCCAAGGGCGGCAGCCCGTATACGCCCAATCAATCCAGCTACGACCCCAGCAATTTCCGCCAGACCATCGGCCCTTCCGCACGGCTGATCATCGACCTGGGCAACTGGGATAACTCGCGCGCCATGAACTACCCCGGCCAATCCGGCGACCCGGCCAGCCCGCACTACCGCGACCTCGCACCGATGTGGCTGCAGGGCCGCTATTTTCCGTTGCTGTACACGCGTGCGGCGGTCGACGCGGCGACCGAGCAGGTCGTGGATCTGGTGCCGGCCGCACCGCCAAGCACGACAGAAAGCCATCACGCCGATTGAAAACGCCCAGACCTCTATTGTTGCAACTCTGCGCAGACGCTCAGCGCAATTCCGGCTGGGCCGGAACTTCCCAAACGCAAACCCACAGGCGACCTCAAGCTTGGCATCAGCTGCGAGAGGCACGCCGGTTTGATCAACTTGAGCAGATCATCGCGACGGCGGGCGGGGCCAAGCAGGCCCACGAACTGGCCCAACAAGGAGGAAAAATAGCGTTCGCCTGACCGTTGTCTTCGCTGTCCGTGGTTCGCGAGCAACGGCGCGTGGCGACGGCACCGAGAGCGGCGTAGCACAGCTCTACCGAGGCAAGTGGCGCTAACCGACGTTCGGCAGCCACAAGCTGTCCTTGGTGATCGCGGGTGCCTTCGTGTCTGCTTTCGGCCAGAAGCGGACGTCCGGTGCCTACGAAGCCCTCCCGGCTTGCGTCGGGGCGGGGCTATGATTACCAAAGAAGTGAACATGGAACCGATATTTGCGAGCATCTAGCCTAGGCACAGCAGCGCGGCATTCGGATCGAGCACATCCAGCCGGGCAAGCCGAAGCAGAACGCCTATGCCGAACGCTACAACCGCACCATCCGTTGTGCCTGGCTGGCCAGAACCTTGTTCGACACCATCGAGAAGGTTCAGGATAAGGCCATCAGCTGGCTATGGACGTACAACCATGAGCGCCCCAACATGGCGCTCGGGGGCATCACGCCAGCGATGAAATTGGCGATGGCCGCGTAGTCCACTTCTGGCAACCGCTAAAAGCGGGGGATTACAGATCCACGTGGCAAGTCTGTATACCGACGATGAGTTGTTGGCCGAGGTTCTCTTGCGCTGACCGGGCCTGACCGTCGCGCATCGTCAGGCGGTCGCCAAGCCATTGGCGAATCCGACTCGCGCTATCACTCAACTTTACGCAAATACCCTGCAAGAGCTAAGTGACCTCCCCTGCAGGAAGCTCCGCCTGGTCCTCGTTGTGACGCTCGTGCAAGAGCCGAGCATCCTTCCGCAGCCGGACGACTACTCGATCCGAATATTCTGCCGGGTACTTCCCAACGCCGGTTGAGAGCAGTACCTGGTAGTCCGACCTACCAGCGGTCGCCACGTCGATTTGGCGAATCATGTTGATCAGGTTCTGAAGGTCGATGCCCGCCGTCTCCGGCGTATCAATAAGCAGAAGTCGGGGAAAAGGAATATCCTCATCTATCGACATCTTCAAAAGAGTCAAGTAGTAGAGAAAACGCTTAGAAACATCTGCACTGGCCTCGCGATACTCGCCGTTGTTGATAATCGGAAGATAGGTTTCCGGATCAATCTTGGCGGTACGGCAATCTGCCAGGACCGCTGACATGAGCGAGGTATAGATGCCGTTGAACCCGGTTAAACGGCTAGCAAGCTCAAATCTAGATGCACCATCTAGTTGATCCACTTCTGCCTTCGCGTTCTGCGCCTGCAAGAGCGCCCCGTCATACTTCCGCTGAAAAGAGGCCAACTTTTCCTCCAGCTTGATAGCTTGCTCAAGTTCGCTGATGATATTGCGAACCTCGAAAATCTTCTCCTCAATAAGCTCCACGTACTCGTCCTGAGGGCGCGCCGACTGATCAGCGACCTGCGCAAGCCGCACCCGCGCTGTTTTTGCAGCATCTGCCAAGCTTTCTCGTGTTTGAGCAAGGCGACTGATGTCACCACGCACTCCCTCCGCCGCTGATCGTAAGGTCTCGAGGGATTTCGCTTTCGACTTAAGTATGTCTATGTATTCGGCCGGACTGTAGAAGAACCGCTGATAACTCTTTTCGTCCACGGCACAGCCGCAGACACACCGATCCTTTGCTCGCGCGACTGTATTTAGACAGTACGGGCACGTGTCCGCTGAGAACAGACTCAACTGCTCATGGGTATACAGGATCTTCTGAATCCTACGGATGTCGTCGTTAAGCGCTCCCTGCACTTCATCGATCCTAGCCTTTTCGCGAAACAGGCTTCCAAGCTCCTCGTCTAGCGACGCTCGGCGAGCACCGATCACCTCATATTCCCGTCTCGCCATCTCGAACGAAGCGACGAGCTCGTCGCCACTAACATCCCCGGCTAGGCGAGCAGCGCGTTGCTTTCCTAACTTCTCAAGCTGTGCATTCAGCTCTTCGATTCTGCCAAATAGGTGGACGCGATTTGTTACTTCCTTGATGCCGTTCGACGCCAAAAGCTCCGTCACGATCTGTGTGTATTCAGCCAATATTGTTCTGGCAGCGTCCCTCTCTTTCTCGGCACGCTTCAACGAGCCAATGGCCTGATACAGAGCAAGCAGAGTTTTCCCAACCAGAACCTGGAATATGGCGCGACGAACTTCGAGCGAATCAGATATGAAGTTGCTCGCATCCGCGGGCTTAAAGATCCCGTGGGGATCAGGACTTTGATTATGGTAGATCAGCCTAGCCAAGTCGGAGAAATTCAACCTGAAGCTTCGGCCTCCCTGATATATCTCGACTACCGCAATTCCCAGTTGCTCTAGCAGCCAATCGGAAAAAATTCGATCACCGCCCTGACGGAAAACTGGTAAGACGAAGGCACCAGCCTCCGTGGCGCCATCAGCTCCAGCGTCTGCCACGTCTATCGCAATGAAATTATCGCCAATCTTTCTGCTGATTGAGTATCCAAGTCCGTTGACCACGATGTCGAGTCTGACGACATTGTTGGTATCGCCGGTAATTTCCTTGTGAGCATGACTGGAGCCACGATTAAACTCCTCCACCTTGCCCCCAAGGGCGAAATAGATGAGATTGAAGAAGGTGGTTTTACCACTGCCATTCGGTCCCTCGATGATTGAGAGCCCATCCGCCAAGTCCGGCGACTCGAACCAGTATTTGTCGCCAAAGTACTTTACCGTTCGAACCTTTAGACGACCCATACGCCCAATCCCTTCGATGTATAAACCCTATCCATGAATGTTTCATGAGTCATGGCGCCAAGTCTAGGAACGATTTTTCTTATGCGATTTGCATTAATCCGCTCGCTCTCAAATTCCGTTGAGCCAAGAAATCCTTCGGGAAGCTGGTCACGATTAAGCAGGACGTCTAGAGCCTCGGGCCTTTGACCCTTATTCAGCGCGACGTACCCTCTCTTCTCCAGGGCGAGCAGGAGTTTATACACTTCACGCTTATGCAGCTCACTGCGCGTGAACGTAGAAAACAGAAGTTCGCGATCGACGGGGTTGGTGATACGGCGCTCCGCATATCGAGAAAGCACCCCAACAAGTCGCTCATCCGAGATAAACTGCACAAGATGTGAAAGTTTACGATGATCTTTGAACGGCGCCCGGCCTTCAGACGTGAACGCAGCAAGGGCATTCAAAATCCCATAGGTCAGGAAGTAGAAATCCTCCCCAACGAGAAAGTTCAACCGCCTTATGTTATCCATTTTGGTCCGGCGCTTCGTCAAGCGCGAGGAAGCAGTCATCAAATAGCGTCAGTACGGCGCCCTTAATTGTCTCGCGATCTTTGATCCTATAAGTGTACGACGAAGAAAGAGTCGACATTCGCTCCTCGGCTCGATCAGTCAGCTTGGCCAATAGCGCATCCACTTCCTCTGGTGACATGCCTTTTGCAGAGCCCAATCGCTGCCTCTCCAGCTCCTCTTCGCAGGCATCGAGAACGCGATGGCGCAGCGAAACATACTCACGGTCAAAAGCCTGAGATTCGTGCTTTGCAACGCCAATACGGCGCTGCAGACTCAGCAGTTTCGACTGACCATAGTTCTCCGATACAGACAGGATTTTCTCGGCTATGTTTCGCTTATCACTTGATTCCTCTAAGCCATTTGCTTTATATGCCGGGTCGAGTGGCTTCTCGGATCGTCCGGCTGCAGCTTGCAGAAATAGCAGCTGGATATCGGCTGTCCCAACCATCTTATCGATCAGCTGCTTGCTTTGAGATCGCTCCTCAAGCAAGTCCATAATCATGGTGAAGATGAATACTTCTAGATTCTCGTGCCGATAGTTGAAAAACGGACATTTCTGGACTAGCTCCAGCGCCCTGGTCTTCAGAGACTCGTTCGTCTCGTCACTGACTGACCACTCTATTCGTTCAAGGAACTCGCGGAACTGGGTGTTCGTCCACGTTCTGAGCGAATCCAATCGACCCTTGTTCTGCCCTGAGTACTGGTTCTTGTACTCGTCGATGATAATCGCTTTAGCAATGGCGACCTCCTCGTCTGTAAGGCGCTCTCCTGCAACAAGCTTGCTAAGTATCTGGCACCTCCCTCTGAACCCCGGCACACCCGCGCGGTCCCGTATCTCCTTCGATATGATCTCCTCGCCAACTGGCGCGGACGCGTATACCGCAAGACCTAAGGATCCCTCGTGCATATAGACAGCATCTAGATCCAAGAAAGCAACCACCGTATTCCTAATCGCCTTGGAATTGAATGTTAGAGATGCTGTATAGAACTTGTTCTCTTCTGCCGCCACAGCATTAGGAGCGCTCTCATCTATGAGAACGCTGTCCTCCAAGAACTCCATAGCGCAATAGATCTGCCCATAAGAGCGCGCGGTGATTCGCTCTAGCAGGCGAATACATGCTCGTATTTTCTGAAAGCGAAAGCCCTTCGTCTTGTCGCCTGCGGCGCGACAAATGACTTCCGGCCGAGTCCTCTGCGTCATGCCCCCTCCTGACCCACCCACCTTCACTGGCGGTGCTGCAAAGTTTACAGGTTCCATCACCCCGCAGCTCGGCTGGCTGGATGGGGCAAGGAGACGCCAGTAACGACTCACCATCTCCGACTCTCAGAAACCACAGGTTTGAGACCTCAGGCTCCACTCATCGCCAGTCCGGTGCTCGGGACTGTCGATACTCACTCGCGAGTAAGCCGCCCAGGTGCGCTTCGGCCGGAGCTTCGCACGACGGTTGCGACACTTTGAAGGCATCCATAGCAGATCTTCCATCCGCTCACTGCTGAATGAGCCCTCATCCGGGTCCCAGCCATCCTCGGCACTCTTGTCACCTCCACGGACGAATCCACATATCTCCATAAACAACCAGGCTCGTAGCCAGTTGTTCACCTCAATGATCTTCAATCTGGATATTTCCTCTTCTTCGCTGGCTGCGTCCCGCTCATAGATCTGTTCGAGATAGCTAACGTAGGACTCCCGCAGAAGCTCTGTTTGACGAAACCCGAAGTTGTGTGACACGACTTCATGCGGAGACCGCACCATCGCTGCCCAATGATGCCCTTCAAGCTCGCAAAGCGCACCGTGGTCTAATCAGCTTGAAAACGCACTTTTCGCCAACCGCAACAGACGACTTTGGAACGCGAGCCTGGGCAGCTCGAAGAATTCTCTTACACACGCCTCTTCCACTTGCTCGATCACTGGGACAGCTCGCTGAAGGAACGGTTCCAGGTTGACTTATCCTCCCGCTAAGGAAGGGCAGCTTTGGGTGGATAGCGGACGCAGCCTTGATGCCCCCGGTTGGCTCCGTCAAATTCAAACTCTTTATCGATCAGAGCGGCGGCGACCGTGTGCACGGCGAAACCGGGCCACCAGCGAAAGAGTGATCTCATTAAAACCCAGATCCCATTTGTCTTGGCAATAGAAGCCGGCAGGACGCCATAGTTCGCCCGAACCCAACCAAACTATGGTGTTCTCCGACTATTGCGCCGCGCACAGCCCCCTGCCATCCGACCTATTGACTACACCTGTCGCCAGGCTTACGGTAGCGACAACTGTAGTCAGGGAGAGCGGCATGCGCGGCAAGACCATCGGGGACCAGGAGCTGGCCCTGCTGCAACACATCGAAGAACAGCGGCACGCCAGTGTCGGCGAAGTGGCGGCCGCGTTCGGTGAGCCGCGCGGGCTGGCGCGCTCCACCGTGCTGACCATGATGGAGCGCCTGCGCGCCAAGGGCTTTTTACGCCGCAAGCAGGTGGACGGCATGTACCGCTACAGCGCCACCACCGGCCAGGACGATGTGGTGCGCTCGGCTGTGGGGCAGTTCGTGGAAAAGACCTTGCAAGGCTCGGTGTCGCCGTTCGTGGCGTGGATGTCGCAGCGCGCCGAAGTCAGCGATACCGAGCTGGCCGAACTCGAAGCCCTGGTCGCCAAGCTGCAATCGCAGCGCAAGGAGGATTGAGCCATGTCGCCCCTGATCGAATCGCTGTTATGGAAACTCGGCGCTACCAGTGTGCAGACCGCGGTGCTGACCCTTGCGGTGTGGGCGCTGTGTCGCGGGGTGAAGCGCTTGCCGGCCACCACGCAAACCTGGCTGTGGTGGTTGGTAGGCGTGCAGGCCGTGGTTGGCCTGCTGTGGAACGCGCCGCTGCAGTTGCCGGTGTTGCCGGCGCACACGTTTGCATCTGCGCTTGGCAGCGCCGATGCGTTGGTGCCGATGGCCACGGCCACGGCCGCCGGATCGACAGCCGCCGCTGCCAGCGCGACGGCGCACGCCATGGATGTCACGGTCTGGTCGTCGTGGGCCACGTGGTTGTTTGCGGTGTGGGCGGCTGGCGTGCTGGTGATCGCGGCCGGCACGGTCCGCGCGTATTGGCGCAGCCGTGCGTTGGTGCGCGCCGCCCAGCCGTGCACCGACAAGGCGTTGGTGCAGGCACTGCAGATGGCGGCCGAGGCGCACGGCTTGTCGCACCCACCCGCGTTGCGGCTGTCTTCGCAGATCGATTCGCCGCAGTTGATCGGCCCGTGGCGGCCGGTGTTGTTGCTCCCGGCCAAGCGCCTGGCGCAGATGGCCGACGACGACCTGGACATGGCGCTGACCCACGAGTTGATCCACCTGCGCCGCCGCGATCTGTGGTGGGGGCTGCTGCCGTCGCTGGCCCAGCACCTGTTCTTCTTCCATCCGCTGGTGCACCTGGCCGCCCGTGAATACGCCATCGCCCGCGAAGCGGCCTGCGATGCGGCCGTGGTCGCCGGGCATCGCCATTGCCGTCATGACTATGGACGCCTGCTGCTGCAGTTCGGGGTATCGCCACGTCCGCTCGGTGGCGTGGCAAGTGCCTCGCCGTCGTTTATCAGCTTGAAGCGCAGGCTGGTGATGTTGCAGGACACCAGCGCCTTTCCGCGGCTGGCCGCAGCGGTGATCCTGGCGACGGTGGCCGTCGCCGGCGTGATGCCGCTGCGCCTGGTCGCAATGCCGGTGCCGGCAACGTCCACCAGCATGCGGCCCATCGTGGTGACCGCCCCGGCAGCGCAACGCATGCCTGGTACGCCCGGCAATGTGTCGTTGGTGGATGCCGCAGCGCCGATGAGCGCACTGCCTGCACCGGCGCTGCCCGCACTGCCTGCGGCACCGGCTGCCCCGGCGTCGCACGGTGTCATCGCCGATGTGCTGGGCGCCGAGCCACTGCCTGGTGCAGATGGGGATGCAACGCAAAGCCGCTGGGATGTGGAGCTGGACCGCGTCAGCCGCGAGGCCGCCGCCACGGCCCTGCGTGACGCGCAGAGCGCCATGCAGGATGTGCTGGGTGCCGACAACCGCGAGCTTGAACGTCGACAGGAACAGATGCAGGACGCGCAGGACGCGCTGCAGGAAGCGCGCGAACAGCTGGCGTCATTAGGCCCGGAACTGGCGCAGGCCAAACAGGACGCGCAACAGCAGGCGCGCGAAGCCGAGCAACAGATTCGCGAGGTGGCGCAGCAGCATCGCCAGGCGCAATACGCCTATGCCGCGGCGGTGCGGCAAGCGGCCGAGCTGACCCGGCATCAGGTCGAAATGGACAAGCAGGCCGCACGTCAGGCCCGCATCGAGGCCGCGCGCGGGCAACAGGAAGCGGCGCAGGCGCAACGGGAGGCAGCGCAAGCGCAGGCAGACGCCGACCAAGCGCAAGCAGACGCAGAACAGGCGCAGAACAACTAGGAGCCATGAACGACACGACTGCGCGCACCGTCAGGCGGGCGCGGTCGGTGCCCGGAGCCGGCATGGACCACGCGCAGGCCCCGGTTCTGGGCGAACCCTCTTCTTAGCGCGCCATCTACACCAGTTGACGCTCGCTCGCACCGTCTTGCCGGCCGTTGCAGCTACCGAACAGAGAGAGCCAACCGCAGCGGGTTCGCTGCAGACAGCACGTCGCGTCGGCAACCGTCTCTAGCGGCCACGCTTCGGCAACGCGTGGCGTGCAGTCACCGATCCGCTCCCGGCCGTGCACGGCCGGCAGACCTGCGGCAGCGGTAAGCACTGCCTGACGCCAAGCAGCTGCCGGCGTCGTGCGATGGCATCGTGCCAGGCAGCACCTGCATCGACACGGGCCCGCCACAGCCCGGCACCTCCTGCGTGACGACGCTGCGCAGCGTCGGCAACGCCGTGGCCGCGTGATCGCTGTTTCCTACCCCGCCCGTGTCTTACGCAGGCGGCACCTACCGAGCTGTGACTTTCGTGGAGATCTCTCATGATCCAGACCGCTTCCCCTTTGCTGTGCCTACGCACCGCGTTGCTGCTGGCCATCGCCGCGTTCGCTGGTCCTTCGCTGATCGCAACTGCATCTGCATCTGAAACCTCATCTGCATCGCATCCACTTGCGTTGGCTGTTGTGCCGGCAGCGCCTGCCATGCCGGCGCTGCCGGCACCTGCGGCTTCTCCTATCGCGCCAACAGCCAGCGCGCCAACAGCGCCTTTGGCACCCGTCGCACCCGTTGCGCCCAGTGCACCCAGTGCAGCAACAGTCCCGGCCACACCGCGTGCCAAATCAAACGCACCGTGCGGCAAAGCCACCGCAATCACCCAGGACGAAGGCGATGCCTATGTGTTGGTGCACGGCGACCATCAGGTCATGCATGGCTCGCGCAGCGATCTGCAGACCGCACGCGCGTATGCGGGCAATGGCCAGCGCGTGTTGTGGTTCCGTGCCGGTGGTGTGCAATACCTGGTGCGTAATCCGACGCTGATGCATCGGCTGAGCGCGGCGCATGTCCGCAGCCAGCAACTGGCCGACGCCCAGGCCACCTTGGCGGCACGTCAGCATGCGCTGAGCGAGCGCCAAGCCGCACTGGCCGCACAGCTCTCTGCACAGACCGAGCCGCGTGCGCTCCAGGCCTCGACACGAATGCCGTCAGCCGCTGCATCTGCATCCTCGCAACAGAGCGCGATGCCCGAGGCGCTGCAGGCATTGGCCAGGGAGCAACGTGCATTGGCCGACAGGCAGGCCGCGTTGGCGACCAAGCAGGCCGGTGCCTCCAAGCTGGCTACACGCGAAGCGCTGAAGGTGCTGCGCGAGGCGTTGGACCGTGGTCTGGTGACACGGGTCTCCGGTTAGTCGCATCGTGTCGCCATCGTGCGCGGGCAAGCTGGATGCGCTGGTGCCTGTCTGCTCGCCGATACTGTGCAACAGGCATCAACCACGCACACAGGTGTCGCCATCACACACAAAATTCAACGTGCTGCAAACGCCTGCTTAAACGAAATATTCGGTTTTTCGATAGGGCAAATACCCCGGCGATTGTGAGTTGGCGAGATTGCGTACCCTCACCCCAACCCCTGCTCCGCGCCCCGGCCCGCGCTTGCGGCGCGGGCGCTCCAAGGCACGCGCGCCAGTGGCACGCAAGCCGTGCCTTATCGCCCCGGAGGGAGAGGGGCTTCTGCATTCGCCATATAAGCCCAACTTCAAACCTCATACACCTCACGAAACGCGTCCATGTCCTTGAAGGTACAAAAATGGAAACGCGGCACCGTGATCGGGCCGGCCGCCGCAAGCCGCTTCAACCAATCGCCCACCGCAAGGCGATAGGCCAGCTGCTCGGCCGCATCGAGCGTCTCGCACAGATAAGCCAACGAGATGTGGAAACGGAAATTGGTGTAATCCGGGCGCTGCAGTTTGGTCAACGTCATCAATGCCTGACGCGCCGTCTCCAACCGCTGCGCGGTGGCCGCATCGGCAGGCAGCAACGGAATCAGCAGATTGTCGTGGCTGCCGGTCATGGCCGCGGTGGGGTCGACCAGAAACCGGCACGCGCCCAGCGGTGCAGCATCGCGCTGCTGCAACCGCGACAGGAAGCTGGCGTTGATGTCGGCCAACGCCACATCGCGCGCCAGATCGCTCGGCCATGGCCCGTGCGCGCGGTCGGTTTCATTGACTCCGCCCAGCAAGGTCACGTGATAGCTGCTCGGCGGCAACACGGCCAGCTTGTTGGCGAAGCGCTGCTCGGGCAATTCGCGGTAGATCTCCAGCACCCGGTCGAAACTGTCGTAGCCATCGCCCTGCTGTTCGAGATGGCCCACAAACGTATTGCCGGCAAACGGCATCGGCCGTTTCGAGCGCAGGAACTTGCGGCCCACATCCGGCGGCGGCGCTTTATCGGCGAGCACCGGCAACGCGGTGGACAGCAGCGAGGCGCCGGCAGCGGCGGCCAGCAGCCGGCGGCGGCTGAAGGTGGTATCCAGACATGGCGACATACACAGCTCCTCAAAGTTTGACATTGACGCCGACCATCACGGTGGGGGCCATCTTCCAGGCCGATTGCACATATTCCTGATCGCGGCCGATGCGGTACTGGTAGCCCTGGCCGGCCAGATTGAGCACGTCCAGGCTCAGCGATACCGCCGGCGACACATCCCAGCCCAGTTTCAGATCGATGCGGTCCAGCGGTTGCTGGTAACGGTTGCGATAGAACTCGGGCAGGCTGCTGTAATTGGGAAAGCGGTCATCCCACAGCTCGCCGGTGCGGCTCCAGGCCAGCGTGGTGCGCAGCGGCCCACGGGCGTAATTCAGGGTCAGATTCCACAACTGCCTGGGCTGCTGCGGCAGCACGTCCAGGGTGGTGCGGGTGCCATCGCCGAGCACCACCGGGTACTCCACGTCCAGGAACGTGACATTGGCCGACACCGACAAGCCGTCCAGCGCAGGCAGCAACGGCCCCAGCTCCTTGATGGCTCCCAGCTCGGCGCCACGCAGGCGCACCGGCCGGTCCACATTGCGTGGCTGGGTGACCAGCACCTGCTCGCCGTCGATGTTGTCCATCTGACCGTAGCGGAAGATTTCATCGTCGATGGTCTTGTGGAACAGCGCGATCGACAGCAGGCTGCCGCCGTCGTCGAAGCTCCAGTCGTGGCCAAGGTCCAGGTTCTGCGAGCGGCGCGGCTGCAGGTCCGGGTTGCCCTGGTTGAGCGTGGGCGGTGTGCTGCCCAGCTGCAGCACGCCGCCGTTCAATGCCATCTGGTCCAGGCGCGGGCGGCCGATCGAGCGCGAGGCACCAAAGCGCAGCGTGCCGTTGGCGCTGGTCTGCAGTTGCCCGCTGAGCGATGGCAACCAGTTGCGGTAGGTATGCACCGCGCTGACCGGCGTCCAGGTGGTTCCGCTCAGCTGCTGACCGGCGCTGGCAAAGCGGGTCTGTTCCAGACGGATGCCGCCAGCCAGCAGCCAGCGCTCGCCGCGCCATTGCGCCTGGGCAAAGCCGGCGCGCACCTGCTCGTCGACGCTGTAGCTGCCGCTGTTCTGCGCGGTGGTGTCCACCACCCCGCGCGCCTGGCCGGCGAGCGCATCCCAGCGCGCATCGGCCAATGCCGGGTCGATGGTCATCATCTGCCTGTTGCAACCTAGCGCGCAGGTGGGGCTGCCCAGCACGTCGGCTAAGGTGTCGGGCAAGCCGTTCCAGGTGGTGCGCTGCACATCGGTGCGCATGTGCGTGCGCACCTGCCGCGCGCCAACGGCCAGCCCCAGCCCACGGCTGTCCTCGTCCATGTTGCGACGTAGCTCCAGCTGCAGGTCGCCGACCCGTTCGGCGTAGCCGGTGCGTTCTTGCTGGTGATAGAGGTTTGCGTAGCGCCCCGGGTCGTCGGCCAGGGCCGGGGCCAGGGGCGTGAAGGCGGGCAGCGTGCCGCTCCAGTCGAAGCCGTAGGCCAGGCGATTTTGCTGGAAGCGGTCCCAGGTCTGCGGGTTGTCCACCGTGGCGCGCGAGGTGCTGGCGCGCAGCGCGGCGCGCCACTGCGCCGGCAACTCGGCCAGCAGTTCGCCGTTGATGCCCGACAGCGCGCGCTTCCAGCGCAACTGCCCTAACTCAACGTACTGATTCACGTTGTCGAGCGTGCCGCTCTGCGGGCCGGTGCGGCTCAGGCGCGCGCTGTTCTGCACCTGGGCGTTCTGGGTATAGCGGTCCGAGGCCTCGCGCTGGCGGAAGCTGTAACCGGACACATGGCCGCTGAGCGGGCCCTCCGGCTGCCAGTCCACACGCGCGGTGAGGCTGCGCCGTTCGCGAGTGTTGTCGTAGTTGTACCAGCGTCGCTCGCTGGGCACCGCATCGCCGGTGCCGCCATAGGCCACCGGATCGCGCGTGCCATTGGCGGCGTACCAGTTCAAGCCGCCGCCGTTTTCCTGCTGCGGCACCGAGATCTCGCGTCGCCATTGGCTGGCGGCGCCCAAAAAGGCGAACTGCCCGTCGCGACCGAAGCGCTTGCCCCACTTCAGGTCGCCCTCGCCAACCGGCGTCCTGCCGCCATAGCGGCTGCCCATCAGGTTGGCGCCGCCCTTGGCCGAGAAGGTGAGCAGGCCGTCCGGGCGGCCGAAGCCGGTGGCGGTGACCAGGTTGGTGACGCCGCCGATCGCGCCGCCGTCGTTTTCCGGCAGGAACGACTTCACCACATCGATGCGGTCGACAAAGTTGGCCGGCAGCACATCCATCATCGCCTGGCGGCTGCCGATGTCGTTGCTGGCGAACGCAAAGCCGTCGATCAGCATGCTGTTGTAGTTGCCGTTGAGGCCGCGCACCGTCACGTAGCGCGGCTCGCCCTGGTACTCCACGGTGCTGACGCCGGTGACCCGGCGCAGCGCATCGCCCACGTTGAAGTCCGCCAGTTGCCCGATGCTGTCGGCGGCGACCGAGTCCACGATGGTGGGCGCGGCCTGTTTGGTGGCGATGGCACGCGTGTTCTGCGACTGGAACGAGGTGCGCACCTGCACCGCATCCAGGGTCTGCGCCGCGGCATCGGCGGGCGCCTCGGCGGCCTGCGCCGGCGCGTGCATCCAGCCCACCACGGCCATGCCCAGCGCGAGCGACAATATGCGACGCTGCGGGCCGCAGGCCGGACCGGGCAGACACACAGGGCCAGAGGAAGAGGGATGAAACAGACGCATGGCACGATCCGCGATGTCGGGCGGCCCCAACGTGGTGCCGCAGGCGGATTAAATTAATCTGCTTAATTTAAGCTTATGTGACAACCACTGCCCTTTTGCTCCCTATGTCTTCCTTCTTCGCCCACGCGGCCATTCGTTCGCATTACCGCCGCCGTAGCGACGGGCAGGCCGCCGGTTCCAGCGAACGCGCGTTGCTGGATCTGATCCGCAGTGCCGGCCAGCTGGCACGTGCCGATCTGCCGCGCGCCAGCGGGCTCAGCGTTCCCGGCACCAAGGGCATCATCGACCCGCTGGTCGCACAGGGCCTGCTCCAGCTCGGCCCGTCGCTGCGGCGTGGTCGCGGCCAACCGAGCGTCCAGCTGAGTCTGGTGCCCGGCTACGCGTTCAGCGTGGGGGTCTCGGTGATGGTCGATGGCATCGCGGTGGTGCTGATCGACTTCGCCGGGCAGGTGCGCGGCATGCGCCAGCTCACGGCCTTCCCGCTGACGCTGGATCTGCTCGCGGCGCGCTTGCCGGAATTGCTGGAGCAGTTGTTGCAAGCGGCAGGTGTGAACCGGCAGCAGCTGTTCGGGGTGGGCGTCAGCATGACCGGCCCGCGCATCGGCGACGGCACCCGGGTCAATCCGCCGCTTTCGCTGGCCGCCGAATGGATGCAGGTGGAGCTGGACCGGTTCATCGCCGAACGCCTGCAGTTGCCGGTCTGGATGGACAACGACGCCCATTGCGCCGCCCTGGCCGAGGCCTTGTACGGGGTTGGCCGCCAATCGCCGGATCTGGTCTATCTGACGATCGCCGACGGCTTCGCCGCGGGCGTGATCGCCGCCGGCAGCGTGCACCGCGGCGCGCACGGCAACGTGGGCGAACTGGGGCGCATCTCGGCCATCACCGGCATGGCGCGGCCAACGCTGGAAAGCCTGCGCCAGGCGCTGGTCGCCGATGGCCATGCGCTGCCGGACCTGCACACCATGCTGCAGCACTACGACGCGGCTTGGCCTCAGATCGAGGCCTGGCTAGATGCGGTGCAACCCACCGTGACGCTGGCGGTGGCGGCGATCATCGCGTTGATCGACCCGCGCGTCATCGTCTTCGGCGCGCGCCTGCCGGCAGATCTTGCGCAACGGCTGATCGCCCGTATCGCCTTCGAATCCGCGCCACGGCGCGGCGTCGCATCGCCGTATCCGGCGTTGCTGGTCGGGCAGGTGCAGGCACACGCCACGGTGCTGGGTGCGGCCATGCTGCCGTTCAAGGAAACGCTGTTCTAAAGCAGGCGCGGGACCACGTGATGCGGTGCGCCGGGGGCATCGTTTCGCATTGCGGCGGCAGACTTCGCCTCGGTTGCGAATTGTCATATGCCACGCGCTTTACTGGCCGCCCGCAGTGCTCTTGAGGTCGTCATGCGTATTGGTCCTTTGCAACCAGCCGCCACGCACACCACCGCGCTGGCAACACCCACGCACACCAGTGCCATCACCCCGATGGAGGTGCCGCACGCGCCAGGCGGCAATCTGCCCTTGCGTGCACGGCCTCGTCGCCAGGCCCTCATGCAACCACCGCTGGTGCCATTGAACGACAGCGCCATGACCGGCAAGCAGGCGTTGGTGGCGCTGGACAGCGAGTTTTCGGAGCAGCGGCTGGCTGAAGTGCAGGCAAGGCAGATCACGGTGCAAGCGCTGCAAAGCAAGCTGGCCACCCACCTCGCGCAGGCCGGCATCGCGCCCGAGAAGGAGAGCATTGCAGCAAAGCTTGCAGCTGGAGCGCTGCAGCCGGTGTATCTGGATAGAGCCGCGTTCAAAGCCATGGCCAAAGCGCTACCCGATTGCGCCAGTACAGCGGCAGGCCCGGTGCTGGTCGATGCGCAGCAAGGCCGCATCATCTTCGATCTGCAGCGCGCGTTTGCGCCTGGCGACACCTTCAGCGACGCAGCCCACGCCGCATTGCGCAAGGCGCTGGATCTGCCCGGCCACGGGCTGACAACGCCACACTGGCTGCAGCCCGCCGCCTCCATGCAGCCGCGCCGCAAGTTGCAGCAAGCCGCGCGCTACCACGGCTACGAGGTGCCGGCGCGCGACGGCGGTGCAGCGTTCTTCAAGGCCAACGATCATCATCTGGTGGCCGGCAAGGACGCGCTGCTGCGCAAGCACCGCAAGGAGCTGGTTCATGACACGTATTTCCAGGCGCCGAGCACGCGCGCGCTGGGCAAGGACGTGATGGTGCACCGGGGCTTGTTCGACAACCACGCCGGCATTCCGGAAAACTCGCTTGCCGCCATCGATCGCGCCTACGCACAGGGGTATCGGAACCTGGAGCTGGATGTCGAAGTCAGTGCCGATGGCGTGCCGGTCTTGATGCACGACTTCAGCATTGGCCGCATGACCGACGACTCGCAGAACCGATTGGTCTCGCAGGTGCCGTTCGCCCAGTTGCGCGACATGCCGCTGGTGATCCGCAACCCGGTCGATGGCAACTTCATCAAGACCGATCAGACCATTGCCGCCGTGGAGCAGGCGCTGGAGCACGCGTTGCAAAAGCCGGAGGCGATGTCGGTGGCGCTGGATTGCAAGGAAGACACCGCCGAGGCGGTGGCGATGCTGCTGATGCGCCGGCCGGATCTGCGCCAGGGGGCGGCGATCAAGCTGTATGCCAAGTACTACACGGGCGGCTTCGATCAATTCGTGTCCAATCTATACAAGCACTACCAGATCAATCCGATGCACTCGCAGGATGCGCCCCGCCGTGCCGCGCTCGATCGCCTGCTGGCCAAGATCAATGTGGTGCCGGTCTTCAGCCAGGGCATGCTGGCCGACCCGCAGCTGCGCGATTTCTTCCCGGGCAAGGACGATGGCCCCGAGGGGCTGGCCGAGACCGCAGTGCAGTGGCTGGAAAGCTGGAACAAGATGCGCCCGGTCATCGTGGAGGCGGTGGCCACCGATCAGCAAAGCGCTGCGGGCAAGGCCATGGAACTGACACGCACACGCTTGCGTCAGCCGGACTCGGCTTACGCGCAGGCGGCATTTTCGTCCGGCTACCGGTATGAGGATTTCTCGCTGCCGCGCGCCAACCACGACAAGGACTATTACGTCTGGCGCAACTTCGGCGAGATGCAAAAGCTCAGCGGCGAAGCCTTTGGGATTCAGCGCACCACCGCCGGTGCCTTTCGCGACGCCGGTGAAAGCCTGTTGACCGACCAGCCCGAGGAAGAACTGCTCGCGCTGCTGGAAAACCGCACGCTGGCGCGTGGCCACACCGGCATGGAACTGGACCTGCCGCCGGAAACCCCCATCGACACCGCACGCGATGCGGCGATCGTGGAGCAGCGCACCAACGAGTTCCGCGCCGCGTCCAAGTCAGCCGACCCGGCCCATGTAGCGGCAGTGCGCGAAGGCCGCCGTCTGGATCGTGCGCCCCAAGGTCCGCACGACGCCGCCGCAAGGCAGGCGGCGGATGCACGCGCCGAATCGCTGGGGCGATTGACCGATCAGTACCGCGGCGCACCGGTGACCCATTACCTCAACGAGCAAGCCAAACAGATCGAGCCGGAGCAGTGACACCGGTGCAGTGATCCTGCGCTGGCATAGCGTGGCCCGGCGGCATGCGGGCCACGCCGTGCCAGCGCAGCGCCTGGTCCAGCGTTACGGCATCTCCAGCATCGGAATCACCTCGCGGTCCTGCGCGTCCACCGCCACCAGGCGTTGCAGCAACAGCGACAAGGTCACCACGTCCTGATGATTGTGCTCGGCCACGCGGCGCAGGTTGCGCGCGCTACCGCCGCGCAGGTAACTCAACCAGGCGGCGGGGGCTTCGGAGCCGGGCAGGTCGTCCTCGCGCACCACCCGCAGTAGTTGTCGTTCGATGGTGGCCAGCTTGCAGTTTTCCCAGGTGCCGCGATAGCGGCGACGCGTAGGAAAGAGCAGGTCCACATGATCCAGCGCGGAGATCGGGTCGCCGCGGCGTGCCAGCCGATAGCGCGTCTTCAACAACGGTGCGTCGTAGCAGCGGCCGTTGTAGCTGGACAGCACCGTCTGCGGCGACAGCCAGCTGCGGAACAGATCCAGCATCGCGCTCTCGGCCGCCATCGTGGACATCATCAACTGACGCACGCGCAGCCCGCTGCCGTGTGCGTCGTCCATGTACCAATCGGCCACCCCGATCATGAAGGCGCGCGTGCCGGTGCCGCCGGCCAGGCCGGTGGTTTCGGTGTCGAAGAACAGCAGATCCATCGGGTCTACCGCGTCCTCGCGTTTTGCGAACGCCAATGACAAGGCTTCGTGCGGAATCGGCTGCGGCAGAAAGTCCTCGATCAGATGCAGACCGGGTGCGATCTCGTTGCCGGGCAGATGGCGATCGGTGGACGCTACACGCACCGGCGTGTGCGCCGATACAGCACGTTCGCGCAGGCCGATCATCTTGCGCAGGCCGGCGATATCGGTGCGTCGCTGCGAAGGGGGTGCCGGTGCGATGGACGCTTCATGCGATGCAGGTAGACGCTTCGCAGCAGCGTCCGCGACATTTGTATCGGCATCGGCATGCGCAGTCGATTGCGACTGCGACTGCGATATCGACTGCAACGGAGATACCGGCCGGTGGCGCACGTCGTGCTCCACCCAGGCAAACACGGAGGCATCGCGCGCTGGCGTTGCAGCACCCGGTGCCTGCAAGGCGCGGCGCGTCATTGCCGGTGTCTGTGCCTGGGCACGCCGGTCACTGCCAGCGTCCACGTTGCCTGCCTGCGCGCTTGGCGCAGCAGCATCGCGTGGCGCAGCGCGCCACCCCTGCGAGGTGGCACCTGACGCAGGCTGACGCTGCGCGCGCGTGGGCATCACCGCATCGTCCTTGCGCGCTGCAGGCATCAGCCCGCCGACCTGACGGCGCAGCAAGCGCAGACGTTCTGCGCTGACACCAGGGCCGCTACCAGCCACCGGTGTTGCCGGGTCACGCGTCGGCTGTGCCGTTGCAGACATTTCACTTGCGGCACGCGTGCGCGCATCGCCCACAACAACATCTACAACAACTGCTTCACCAGATGTTCGTCCGACCACTGCGGAGTGCATCTGTTGTGCAGGCGAAAGCAGCATGCATTCGGTCGCGAACGCTGAGGTTTCATCGTCCACGCCGGTCTGCGCGATCGCCGGCGCATCGCAGGGCGAAGATGCACCACGACGCACCTCACGTGCGGCAACGTCGCCAGTAGGAGCAGGATCCACGACCGCGCGTGCCATCGCTGCATGCGGCGCAACACGCGCGCCTGCATTGGAATGCAGTTGGGGCACTCCAGCAACAGGTCCGGCATCCGCATCAACCGCAGGCGCCGCCTGCGCGCCGTGCGGTGCATCGCCGTCTGCAATCGTCACCGGCGCGCGCACATCGGCATGCCCGGCCTGACGCCGCAACAAGCGCAGCCGGTCCGCACTCACACTCATGCAAGCACATCCAGCGCCAGGTCGTCGTCCACCTGCGTGGCGTGGCGCAATGGCGCATCCGCATCGAACAACAGCGCCAGCACCGTCAATGCCAGCGATTTGGGCGACTCGCCCTTGCCTTCTTCGTGCGCGGCCAGCACCGGGCCCACGCAGGCCGGGCAGCCGGCGCTGCAATCGCAACGCCGTACCAACTCGTCCGCGCGCTGCAGCAACTCGGCCTGGCGCAGCCACAGCGGCTCGCTCAGGCCCACGCCGCCGGGGAAGTTGTCGTACAGATACACCGTGGGCACGAACGCCTGCTGCAATTCCACCGCGCCTTCTTCGCCTTCTTCCACACCGCGCAGTTGCCCGCGCCCGGT
Source organism: Xanthomonas sp. NCPPB 3959 (assembly GCF_056675575.1). Lineage (NCBI taxonomy): Bacteria > Pseudomonadati > Pseudomonadota > Gammaproteobacteria > Lysobacterales > Lysobacteraceae > Xanthomonas > Xanthomonas sp. NCPPB 3959. The sequence continues at coordinate 4,236 of NZ_JBWWVR010000010.1, read as the reverse complement.
CTGGTCGGCCACCGCAAACCATGCGCCGTCGCCATTGCCCACGGCTTTTTGCAGGTCGCGTGCATCGGCCATCACTGCCACCGTGGCCACCACGTGCAGCGCGTAGGCCGCACCCAGAAATCCATCCAGCGCATCCTGTTTGGACGCAAACGCCTTGCCCAAGGTGGCCTGCGGCAGCTGCCACCACACCGCCGTGGTGTGCAACTCCTGATCAGGCAAATTGACCGGCCCGTAGCCGATGTTTTCATGCGTGTAATAGCGGATCTTCTTGTAGCCGGAGACGCGCCGCACCACATGCACCTCGCCGTGATGCGAGTCGCCGCGCCCGGCCACGCCACCGTCGAAGCGGTCCAGTACCTTCAACTTGGTGTAGTCGATGCTGTCGGTGTAGTAGTCCACGTGGGTGCGCGTGACATAGGCCTTGCGGCCTTCCCAGTCCAGCCGCTCCACCTGGTACGGCGTGCTCTGCACCATGTGGATGGCACCTTCGTAAAGCGTGAGCGCAGCGGCCGAATAATCCACCTCGGCGATGATCTGCTGCTTGCCGTCGGTCTTGTCCACCACCACGAAGTTGCCATCGGCCACCGAGCGCAGGCTCACTGCATTGGCCGGGTAGCTGTCGGCGATCCATTCCCAGCGGTCGCCTTCCTGGTGGATCACTTCGCTCTCGGCCAGCGCTTCCAGAAACACCAGCGGGTCGATCGGCCCGAACGGTTCGCTGGCAATGAACGGCAATTCGAAGGCGGCGCAGCGAATGTGATCGAACAGGATCAGCGGCTGGTCCGGCGCAATGCGCGCATGCTCGGGCGAGGCATCGGCGAAGAAATCCGGATGCCGCACCACGTATTGATCCAGCGGTTGCGAGCTGGCCACCAGCACGCCCAGCGCCGGTTGCTGGCGCCGCCCGGCGCGGCCGAAGCGCTGCCAGGTCGCCGCCACGCTGCCGGGGTAACCATTGAGGATCACCACATCCAGCGCGCCGATATCCACGCCCAGCTCCAGCGCCGAGGTGGAGACGATGCCGTCGATGTTGCCGGCCCGCATCGCACGCTCCACCTCGCGCCGCTCGGTGGGCAGATACCCACCGCGATACGCACGGATGCGCGGCGGCTTGCGCGGGTCGTTGTCGAAGATGTCCTTCAGGTATTTGGTCAGCACTTCCACCATCAGGCGTGTCTGCGCAAATACCAGCGTCTTCAGCCCGCTCTTGATCGCAATGCGCGCGATGCGGTTGCTCTGCGAGCGTGCCGACGCACGCAGCCCCAGGTCTGCATTGACCACCGGCGGGTTCCACAGCAGCACGTGCTTGTCGCCGGTGGGCGCGCCGGACTCGGTGATCGCATGCACCTGTTCTTCGATCAGGGCCTGTGCGTGCGCATGCGGGTTGCCGATGGTGGCCGAGCACAGGATGAACTGCGGGTTGGCGCCATAGAACGCGCAGATGCGCTTGAGCCGGCGCAGCACGTTGGTGACGTGGCTGCCGAACACCCCGCGATAGGTGTGGATCTCGTCGATCACCACATAGCGCAGGTTCTCGAAGAACTGCGCCCACTTGGTGTGATGCGGCAGGATCGCCTGATGCAGCATGTCCGGATTGCTCACCACGATGTCGCCATGCAGGCGGATCGCCTGGCGCGCATCGCCGGGCGTGTCGCCGTCGAAGGTGAAGGCCTTCACTCCCAGCTCGCCGGCGCGGTTCAATTCCAGCAGCTCGGCCACCTGATCCTGCGCCAGCGCCTTGGTGGGGAACAGGTACAGCGCCTTGGCGCCGGAGGTCATCGCCGCGCTCACCACCGGCAGCGTGTAGCACAGCGATTTGCCCGAGGCCGTGGGCGTCACGATCGCCACATGCTCGCCGCGCTGGCTTGCCGCCCACGCCTCGGCTTGATGGCTATACAGCTGAGTGATGCCGCGTGCGCGCAAGGCATCGGCCAGCGCGCTGGGCACATCGTCCGGGATCGGCGCATAGCGGCCCTCGCGCCCGGGCAGGGTGAAGCTGCCGGTGATGCGGTCGTGGTAGCGCCGTTCCAGGCGTTCGGTCAGCAGCGCGCCATCGCGGCTGGGCCGGCCATCGGTGGTGGCCAGCGCGCGTTCGGCGGTTTCGGTGCGGGGAGCGAGGGCAAACGGAGGCATACGGCAGCTCCCAAAGAGGGGCATGAGACAGGGGAGGTGTCTCAGGGTATGAGACCGGCGCCAAACCGGCGAGCCTGTGTCACTGAGCGGATTCAGCAAGCCGGGTATTGGTAAGCCATTGCGCGGCCGGAAATCAGCTTCGGTCTCTGCTGTAAAGGCGAAGCACCATGTCAAATTGATCGCTGCGGCACTAGGTTAGTGAACACTGAATATATCAAAGGCGCTATAAATTTTAATGCTCCAGTTCCTTCCTATTTAGAATTTCAGCGATATCGGTCAAGGGGCCTAGTTTTAGAAATAACGGGTCTAACTTCTGGGTAGGATGAGGAGGGAGAAATGTATAACGAATTTCTTCTTGATAAAGATATTTAAAGTGTTTGCAGGAAAAAACGCTCATGGTTTTTTTTCGAGGGATGATACGGATCAAAGTAGTGAATCGCACACGGCGTAAATTGCCATTCGTGCAAAGGTTCACGTAAGGCCTGCAAAAGTCTCTTTGAGAACTCACCAACATTGTGGATCACTAAGACAGAATCAGCATTGAAGTCATCAAACAGCCTAAGGCTTAGCCCAAAGCTGGCGCACCATGCATAATAGTTTGTTTCCATGCTAACTCGTTTGTGTTTAGGGGCCGGAGCACCGAATGCATCAACTAGGCGAGTTTTGAATGGATGGAGGTTTAGTATATCTTCTTCAAAATTTTCTCAATCTAAGTCATAGGAAAACTCGTCATCGGCGATCGCTGGGCCAAGCGATTCATCGTTATAGAGTGAAGCTGGCGCTATTCGAATCTCCCCTCTTTCTAGAAGGGCGCGCATCCATCTGATTTCCCCGAACTTAAAAAGATGTCTTTTTTTCTGGCTATTTTTAAGCATTTCTAAAACAGATTTAGATGCGGGGCTATTTGGTGCTGTTGGCTTCGGCGCCAAAACCCCGCCGATGCCACTTTTAATTAGTAAGCCGTGGTAGTTTCCAGTTCTGAGACGCGACTCCTCAAGAAAATGGGAAAATAGTCGCCAAAGAAAGTTACCGGTTCTTGAAGTTCCTTGAACACACCCAATTTTTCCGTTTGGTTCTAACGTCAAAATATTGGATATGAGGTCGCGTGCACGCTGTATGACTAAATCATCTGGAACTTCTTGCAAGTAGCGGCGCTCTCTATACTCTTCATACCACCGCATAAAAATTGCTTGATCTAGATAAATTGGCGATTTTATTATATCCTTTATGGGGTACTGGTTGGCGTTGCTAATATTTGACGTTCCGATTATTTATAATAAAACTAACGGCGGCATAGGTGATTCCAGCGCAAAGCTATCAAGGGAGATATAATGTTGGCTATCATCTTCACAGCTAAAGTTCGAAGATGTTTGTAAGATTAAGGTGGCGTGGTGCGTTTCGCAAACAAAAGCTATCGCGTTGATTTTTTATATCGGACAGAGATCTGCAATCTCTTTAAATAATTTGGCATGTAAGCATCCTTTAATAGCTACATGTGTTATTAAAGAATGCCTTAACAAGGTTGAGGATTGTCAAAAAATTCAACAACGTGCGACCGGGTGTTACACATACACATGCCGAAGGCACCATCTTGCGGTCGTAGCGGAAAGTGTCTGCCTAGGCTAGCTAGTAGTGCCGTAAGAGCAACCCCTGATTAGAAAAATGCTCTAGCTCACTGAGCGGATTCAGCAAGCCGGGTATCCTGTTGCCCCCGCCGCGTCACCGTTGTTCTGCACGCTGTGGGCTCCCCCACCTCGAAGAACCGCCGTGCCCGTGCCCCCCAGCGCCATTGCTCCGCATTACAAGACCGTTTCCGCCCGCCGCGCCGATGTCGCGGTGCATGCTGCGGGCCTGTTTCTGGCCATCGTCGGCGGCGCCTGGATGGTCTGGCGCGCGCACGCCAGCCAGACCATGCTGCTGGCCACCTGCGTGTACGCGCTGGGCCTGCTGGTGATGTTCGGCTGTTCGGCGGCCTACAACTTCGCCCCGCCGCAGCGCCAACCGATGCTGCGCAAGTTCGACCACGCCGGCATCTTCGTCATGATCGCCGGCTCCTACACCCCCTTCCTGCTGGTCGCCCTCGACGGCACCTGGCGCTGGGCG